>NZ_RZOJ01000051.1:0-24664 GCF_003998845.1 Mesorhizobium sp. M4A.F.Ca.ET.022.05.2.1
ATGTAAGGCAGCTGTCGCGGTCGTGCCGTTCAGCATGCAGATACCATCAACCCGTCGCTACAATTGATGCGACAAGTGTCCTCGAATGACATCGCGAGGTCCGCTGTGCCGGAGTAGGCGGACCTGTCGCACCGACTCCTACACTCCTCTGGTGGTCGCTGACGCCTAGGCTGCAGCCAAGGTGGACTAGCTGCCACGAAAGCGGCACCCTACTGCACCATGTTCTCGCACTCAACCATTGGCTGATGTTCCGAAGTGTTAATCATATAGACGTTTCCATCGGACCCCAGCATGAACATCATGCACCAGGGGATAGGCTTGGCGATCTTCTTCAGTTCATCCATCTTCGCAGGCTCGATAATAGTTGATTTTGCCATGCGACCATCGGGCATGACTGCAATGACCTCACTGTTTACCATCGCTTCCAGAGGCGTTGCGGTCCCGGCGACCGCCGATTCAATCGAGGTCGCCGTGAGAAATGCACACATCATTGTCTGATAACTACGCATATGACTCTCCTTTGAAGTGAGCGGTCCCGACAGTCTGTCTATATGCCAAGCCTCAAGCCTACTGCGTCTCGAACGGAAAGATCGACTTCCAGTCTTTCCTCACGTCGACAACCAGCCAGCCATTCGGCCCCGCGGCTTCGAGCACGGCATCGAGAAGGCCGTAACCGGTGTTGCGGTCATAGGCATATTCGCGTTGCGCATCGGTGTGATGGATGACGACGCCGAGTCGAGGACCCGGAGCCGTCGTCGTCCACTGCAGCATCTCGAAATCGATGTCGGCGTTGCCGAAGGCGGCGATGGGGCGGCGACCAACACTCTCGTAGAAGCCAGCCGGTCGACCAGCACCGTCGCCGATCCTACTCATCTCGGGTAGCCGCGTCAGCTGAGGTCTGCCGCTGATGAACTCGTATTTCGTCCTGATCGTGGATCCGATGACATGATCAGGCTGAATGCCATAAACGGATGCCACCCAGGGACGCATAAAATCGGCGCTGTTTCCGGAGACGATGTAGATCTCGAACCCGCTCCGTCTAAAGTAGTCGATGACCTCAAGCATCGGCTGGTAGACGAGATCGGTCGATGGTCGACCAAAGCGGGCATCTCGCGTGTCGGCCATCCAGCTCATCAGAACCGTCTGGTAATCGTCGGTGGCCCACCCTTCATGGGACGCGACTAGAATCTCGGCAAAGCCGCGCTCGCCGATACCCGCGAGATAGCTTGTGTCTCCTGCCAGGGCTGCTTTGAACGGCTGCGTCGTATCCCAATCTGGATGCTTCCACACGTTGGCCGAGACACAAGCGAGTTCGAACGCTACCTGGGCAGGCACCGGCTGCTCCACCCAGAGGGTGCCGTCATTGTCAAATACAGCGATACGCTCCTGGATCGGTACGAAATCGGAGGACCCTTCGGTCGTGACCCGCTCGACGAAGGTAACGATCGCCGCCTTGGTCGGTCCCTCGTTCCAGGACGGCAGCGGATCGGCCAGCGCCGCGGTAATAGAAAGCACCGCGAATGCAGTGGCCAGCGCGATGCCGGCAACGGATGGCAAGTGGCAGCGGGTTGCGAACATGACCAATCCTTTCTCTTTTTCACGACAGCGAGCGGCGCCAGCCTTTGCCGACGTTGGCGTCTAAGGCCCATTCGGTCACGAAGCCTTCCCGAAATTTTGCCGAAATCAGCCGGCTGCAGGCCGAAACGACACTGAATGCCGATCCTCAAGGCAGCGTGCATGTGCTAGCTTCTGCTGGCGAAGAGCGCGGAGAAGCTTTGCGCAGGGGCGCGCCGGATGGAGATCAGCATCGCATTCGCAATCAACGGGGTCACCGTCGATCTCGACAACGAATTGCTGACCGACGCGTCGGGCAGGACCGTCGGACTGCGCAGCCAGAGCTTCGCGGTGTTGCGCCATCTGAGCCTCAACGCCGACCAACTTGTCACAAAAGAGGAACTTGCAGCGGCGATCTGGCCCGGTATCGCCGTCACCGACGACAGCCTCGTGCAATGCATCCACGAGATCCGGTATGCCATCCGTGACGAGGGGCACACGGTGCTTAAGACGGTCCGCAAACGCGGCTACCGTCTCGTGCTCATGCCACACAGAAACTCGCCATCCGATAGCAGCGTGACGCTCGCCACTCGTGTGTTACCTAGGCCGAGACTGGCCGCCGTCGCAGTTGGCGCTTTCGCCTCCCTTCTCGCCGCAACGGTCGTTTGGCCACTGAGTTCAGGGCCTGCCGCCATCGTCGGCCCGGCGGACGGTGACGGCGGTGGCGCAGAACTCGTCGAGACCGCGAACCCGCAGGCGCATGACGCGCTTCTGCTGGGGCTTGAGCGCCTGCACCTCGAAACTCAGGAAGACACGCTCAAGGCGATCGCCTATTTCGAACAGGCGGCCAAGTACGATCCCGAATACAGCCGCGCCTATGCGGCGGTGGCGGCCGCGCAGCAGAAGATCATCCTGTCCAGCTGGAGCACCATCGACGGCACAGAACTCGACCGCGCTCACTTCAGCATGCGTCTCAACCTTGCCAAGGCGCTGAAACAGCCGACCTCGCTCGCTTATGCGGTGGCGGCCGAGCAGGCGCTTGTTGCGGGACATCCTAATGCCGCCTTCGGTCTGATCTCGAAGGCTAGGGAGGAGGCGCCCCACGACCCTGACGTGCTCATGGCCGAAGCATCGATCCTCAATGCGGGCGGCCGACCTGCCGAAGCGGAACTGGTGCTGCGCCGGGCCATTGCGCTCGACCCGAAGTTCGCGCCGGCCGCGCTGCGTCTCTTGGCGGCCGCCCTGTTCCAGCAGGGCAAATATCAGGAGGCGGTCGCGACCGTCGATCGCATTGCCGCGCAAGGCGCGGCGACGACGGGCGACTACATCACGCTGGTTGCGAGCCTCGGCCAACTCGGCGTCGACGATGGCGTGAGCCGTGCCGTGACCCGTTACAACGGCCTGGCAATTTCGGCCGGGAGGGATCCGATGACTGTGCAGGAGGCGCAGTGGAACTGGCAGGGCAACCTGTTCGGCTACGACCGTTCTGCCATCGACAGGCTGGCTGACGGATTGCGACGGGCAGGCGTACCGGAGGGCGCTGGAACGGACCTGCGTCTCGGCAGCTATTTGGACTTGGTAACGAGGGAAGAGGTCGGTCAATTCACAGTCAGGGGCGTGGACAGAATCGACGTGCTGACAGCCGGCGCACTCTTCGACCGCGGCGTTCGCTTCATCGATGTGCGACCGGAAGCCGGCTATGCCAACGGACATGTCCCGCGGGCGGTCAATCTCTCGGTCGTTACCCGGTTGTCGAGAGAAGAGCTCTTGAAGGTTGCGCGCCCGGACGACGAGGTCGTCTTTTATTGCAATAGCGGGTATTGCGAAATTTCGGCCATCGCCGCCGCGAAGGCGGTCCGATGGGGTTACAGGCGCGTCTACCTGCTGAACGGTGGCGTTCCAGCCTGGGAAAGCGCCGACTGTCCGGTCGAGGTCGCATCGCAGTAACTCGTGCCCATGCGCTTCTGGTCGCGCCGCAGGCCGAAATCCATCCGCCAGCCCGACTGATCCCATGCTTCAGGTCTTGGCCTTCGACAAGCGAATACCGAATGACTGATACGCAGTCTAACCGGTCATCGCGCGGTTAGCCCGCAAGAGCAGCTCCGGGTATCACGCTCGTGCTCCAGCGAGCCTGAGGAGTCCCCTTCTGATAAATCCTTGCCTCGAAGCTGCCAGCCCCAAGGCTTCCTAGCGGCATTGCAATATACAGCGGACAGTCCGAATCAATGAATGCGCCCGCGACATAGGCTTGCTGGACAGCAATGACGGGGTGACCCCCTATTTGGAGTGAGGTCACCTCGATCCTCGTCAGTTTGGTAGGGCCGCCACCGGTAACCTTCTCAAGCAATGCTGACGCGGCGCGTGACTTGGCCGTTGCTTTCCCAGTAGGTATGTTTCTTGGCGATAACCGCATCGTCCATCGCGGGCTGGACCTTGCCTGACATATCAGTGGCGCGCGAGGTGACCGTGTGCTCGCCCTTTGATGGGTCTTTCCAGTCAAGATACCAGACCTTCCACGCGAATTCAGCTTCTTCCGCATGGTCGATCGTCGCCTCGGTCCACGGGCCGTCATCAATCTTCACTTCGACCTTTGCGATTGGCGCACCCCAGGCCGCACCGCTGATACGGTACCCGGCATCGCTGCGCGTCACCCTGGCAGGCGCGGACTTCAGCAATGCGCGTCCTACCGAGGTCTCGGCCCACACCGTCTCGCCATTGTGCTCTTCCTCACGGATGGTGACGTAGTCTCGTGCCATCAGCAGACTCATGAAGCGCCTGTTGCGTATCTCAATGCGCTTGAGCCACTTGACGTTAGCGATGCCGTACCAACCGGGCGCGATGAGTCGCACCGGGAAACCGTTGGGTGCTGGCAGAGCGGCACCATTCATCTCGTAGCACAGGATGTTGTTGGGGTTCGTCGCATCGGCGAGCGACATGCTGCGGGCGAAATTCTGATGCATCTTGACGTCGCGATTATCGTCCTTGAGAGCGATGTCGCCGACATCAGTGCCCCAGAAAACAACTTCGATGCCGTCTTCTTTCACGCCTGCCTCTTCAAGAATGGCGGCGAGCGGTGTGCCTGACCAGCGTGCGTTGCCAATGCCGCCGGTAAAAAATGGAAAACCATGATTGCCCGAGCATTCCACCGTGAAAACCACCTCCTGGCGCGGCCGCGCCTTGAGGTCGGCAAGCGACAGGCTCAGAGGCTTCTTCACCAACCCATCGATTTCCAGCTTCCAGGAATCCGCATCAATGGTTGGCCGATCAAAATGCGCGATACTGAAGAACTTCTCATTAGGCGTCACCCAGGAATCCAAATCCTCCCAGACAAGCTGGCTCTGGATGACCGCCGGAACGGGATTGGGCTGCGGCTGATCAAGCCACGGGATCACGGTTTCACCCGCTCGGCTTGGAAAGGCTCGGGCAAACCGTGAGTGGAAGATAGCCAGCGCCGCGAGGGCCGCGCTGCCTTTAGCGATGAATTCGCGTCATGGAAGGTAATACATGATGATTTCTCCTCCAGTGAAAAGCTGTTTTCTCCTCCAGTGATAAAAGTGATGGCGGCCGGAATAGCGCAAACGAGAGGCCGGCCGAGGCGGCAGTCTTGAGAGCGCGCGGAACAACGCGAGTTGGAATCGCGCCAGATCTTAAGGCGGAGTCTCCCGCTCTCCGTTGCCGGCTCCGTCAGGTCCCAGCCAGCAGTTGTTAAGTATACGCCTGATCTACGTTCAGGCGAGCGCGACGCGCCGACGCTCCGGAGTAGTCGAGGGAGTTGATCGGATATACGCTTCTCAATCACCGTATCGGCCCAGGGAGAGCCAGATGCGTGAAATGATTGGAAGCGTGCTCATCTATTTGGCTGCTCTCACGACCGCCCAAGGCGGTCCGCTTCACGAGGGGGCCAAGAACGGGGACCTTGCCGCTATCGCAGCGGCCCTCGATGCAGGGGCGGCCATCGAGGAGCAGGACAAGGGAGCCACTCCTCTCTTCCTGGCAGTTCGCAGCCACCATCCCGAGGCGGCGGTGATCAAGCGCGGCGCGGGTGTGAGCAAGCAGTCGGCGCTCGGTCTGCCGATCACCGTTGCTATCCTGAAGGGTTACGCCGACCTCATGCAACTGTTGACGTTCGAGGCGCACCCGATGAAACTGACCGGCTGAACGTGATCGCCTATCTGCGAACACTCGCCGACTCGCCGTTTCCACTGCCCTGAGCTGCATTGCGCCCGGCCTTCGCCCCTGGCAGTTATGGGCGAGCCGACGTATTCTCTTCGAATTCCATGTTCCCACCGGTTAGCTCGAGACATAGAGCATCGCAAATTGCGTCCGCTATCGATTCCCGGATACCCTAAGCTGACCTATCGCTTTCGGCCCGATGCTGCCGATCTGCAACGCGCCACATTGCGGTCATTCTCGCCGCCATTCACAAAAGCCGATATGCTATTTGCGGGCCCAGACACATTGCGCCGAATAGGGACGTTGGATGGGGTCTGCTCCTGACGTCCCAATCGGGGTTAGCAAACTGGCGCGACGGGTCCTAACGTGTGATCGGATAGTGTAAGGCCTGCCCCGCGCAAGGAGCCTCAAGGATCTCGACCTGACCTTTTGCGACCTCCGTGACAAGTATCTTTTTGCCATCTCGCGAAAAGGCGAGGTTGGTAGGGCAAGGACCGTCAAGCATCATCCGATCGGCCACTCGGCCATCTCTGTCGAGAACGGTCACGTTCTGCTGTCCATAGACAGTGCAATACAGGCGGCCGTCGACACCGAACTTCATGCCGTCGGGGCCTTTGAACCCCTTCTGATCGTCTTCTTGTAAGACGTTACCGAAAACTTCGCGGACCGCTGTTTTCGAACCGAACACATCGTAACGGTAGACTTCGCCAGTGAAGGAAGCGTTGGCGTAGAGTGCGTCGTCGGCATCGAAGGCTATGCCATTGGTGAAGCGGATCCTGCTATCGACTAGACGCTCAATTTTTTTCGATTTGGGATTGATCGCGTAAACGCGTCCATCCCATGCGAGGTCCATAAATCCCTCTACGATGTTCTCACCATCCAGAAAATCGGCGAGTGCCATGCCCGAATCCGTCATGTACAGGAGGCCATCCGGACCAAAGGCCAGATCGTTCGGAAAATAGAAGCGGCCGTGTTTGTCATCACCCTCGAGCCGCTTCACTTCTCGGCCGTCCGGGTCGATGCAGACAAGGGCACGGAGGCCGGCTTCCGCTACCCAAATCAATCCCTCGCCGTCGATCGCAAGGCCGTTCGGGCGACCGCCCGTCTTCTTGACAACTTGCCTTGATCCGGTTGGGGTCAGTTTCGTGACGTTGAGCGTGTCGTGCGACATCTCTGTTATGTACATTGAGCCGTCAGGCAACGTGACCGGACCTTCTGGAGCGCTAACATCGGCTGCGAAAATGCGCGATCCCATTCCCATTCTCCCTGCTACCCAGTTTGGTTGATTGTCGAGTTGAAGCGGTCGGCGTCGGCCTCTGGCGCGTCCTGGGATCATCCTGGGCACTCGAGTTCCCGAATACCAATCTCGTACCAGAGTGGACACTCGCAAAGGATGCGCATGGGTCTATTCGAGACTTCAATCCCACTTGGTTGACTGTCTGCTATCGCTTTTTTCGAAGCCAGAAGCCGACAGTCCGCTGTCGGCCCCATATCAGACGTGACCGCCTCGGCCGTAGCGATCAGCTTAGAGATTTCCCGAGAGCAGACATCGACGATAATGACACTGGAGGTCGTAGTTGCGCGCCAACAGCGGACGTTGCTGCTCGACAGAAGCGATCACACCTCCGTCATCGTTTCGCGAACAGGGCCTTGGTGTCAGATTGAAGAGACCAGTGAAGAAGCGCGCTTTGGGTTTCCGCCACCCAGCCGTCCGCGCCGATCTCCGTGAAAATCTCCAGGGAGCTGTGCAGCATTGCCCTTGCCTTGTCTCTGTCCGCCGCAAGCTCGAACCGGCCGAAGGCGAGCAGGCTCTGGGCGAGCTCGGGTCGGGACTGGATTGTCTGGAGGACGTCGACGCTTCTGCGGAACTGCCCGTCCGCCGATTGGCGGTCGCCCCTCGCCTCGTAGGCCTGGCCGAGCGCGCGGCGGGCAGCGCCGATCTCGAGCCTTGCCGTCACACGCTCGGCCAGCTCCAGCGCGCGTTCCGCCGCTTGCAGCCCTGCCGCGGCGTCCCCTTCGGCGAGGTGCAACTGGCTCAAGGCGATGTGCGGATAGATCTTGCAGAAATCGTCGTCGATCCGGCGAGCCACCGTCTTCATCACCGGATCCAGGAAGGCCCTGGCGTCGGCAATACGGTTCAGCTTCAGGCAGGCGATGGCTGCCCAGCCCGAGGCCCACAAGACGACGCTCCACCTCGCGTTCTCCCAGGCCGTGGAGAGGTTCTGCTCGACCACCTCCACCGTCCGCTGCCAGAGTCCCTTATAAAGCAATGGCTCTGCTTCCATCGCCAGCCATGAGCGCACCCCGACGTCCTGCGTCGACGCGGCGATCTCCCGGCCCATCTCGGCGAATTGCAGAGACCGCTGCAACCACCCGGCGCGGGCATTGTAGCAACGGCCAGCACCTGCGGCGAGCGAACCGAGCTCTTCCAGGGGCCCGATTTCCTGCAACAGCGCCGCGGCCCGTTCGATCTTGCCGAGTGATTCTTCAAGCCGTCCGGTATTGCCGAGGAAGTTGGCATAGCGGAACGCAACTTCGGCCTGGCGCGCCGCATCTGCGAAACCGGCATGTCGTTCTGCGCTGACCAGCAAGGACTCTTCCAAACAATCCATTCCTTTAATGGACTGCAGCCCCGCCAAGGCCGCGATGTTTCCGTCAGCAAACGCGATCGCTTTGTCGACCTGGTGAAGCGCTTCGACCCGCTCCTCCCTGGTCGCGTACTGGCGGCCACACCTGACCCGCGCCAGGAATGTCTCGAGGTAGGTTCGCCGGTTCTCCGCCGTGTCGGGAAGGTGTTCGAGAGCATTGATGGCGCGCCGGTAATGCTCAGCCGCCTCCCAACGAGCGCCTCGACCCTCGGCTCTCGCGCCGGCCGCGAGCCGGCAATCCAGGACTTTCTCCCAGGCGTTCGCACGCTCGTGGTGATAGGCCAGCAACGCCGGATCGTCGGCTCGAACGTGAGCGAGAGCGGCCGCGATGCGCTCGTGCAGCTCCCTGCGGGTATCACGAAGCAGGCTGCCATAGGCCGCGTCCTGAAGAAGGGCGTGCCTGAAGACATACGCCGCTCCCGAGGCGGTTTGCCTGCCGATCAGCAGCCCGGCATCAACCAGTGCATCCAGGGTGATTTGCAGCTCGCCGCCATCGAGATCGCATACACGTTCCAGAAGCTCGGTCGTGAACTCGCGACCGATCGCGGCGGCGGTCTGATAGACCCGCTTTCCGGTGGCGAGCCGATCGAGCCGGGCCATCAGCATATCCTGGAGCGATGCGGGCACGCCCCGCTCGAGAGCGCCGCCGGCGCTCGGTTGACGCTGTGCCTCGATCAGGGCCCTTGCCATCTCCTCGAGAAACAGCGGTATCCCGTCGCTCCGATTGACGATCTCCTCGACTACACGCTCCGGCAGCACATCCGAGTCCGCGAGCGAGTCGATCACCTTCTCGCACTCGCGCCTGGTTATGCGGTTCAACACAAGCGTCGTGACATGAGGCTGATCCGCCCATGCCACGCTCACTCCAGGGCGCGAGGTGACGAGCAACAGGACCGGCAGGGTCGCGACCGTGTCGACGAGGCGGTTGAGAAACTCGAGCGTCGACGGGTCGCACCAATGCAGGTCCTCGAAGACGACAACCGAGGGGCCGTTAGCGCAGGAATCCTTCACAAGCCCCGCAAGCACCTCAAACGTTCGTTCTGTCCGCTGAACCGCATCCAGACCCGGCGAGCTGTCTTCTCCAGTCGTGGGGATCGAGATCAGAGCCGCGAGCAATGGCAAGGCGGCTCCGGCTCTTTCGGCGGACCCGGGAAGCATCGCCGCCAGCCTGCGCAGCTTCTCGCCCGGATCAAGGTTCGGGCGAATGTCGGCCGCCTGCTCGAGCTGCGTGACCAGAGGGTAGAACGCCCGGTCCGCGTGCGAGGGCGAGCACTGGTAGGTCAGGCGCGCGTGGGGCCGGTCCAGCAGCCTGGCTCGCACCGCCTCGCAGAGCCGCGACTTGCCGATGCCCGGCTCGCCCGAAATGAGGACGACCTGGCCCTCGCCTGCCGCCGCTTGCTGAAATCGCCTGGTCAGCAGTTCGACTTCGTCGTCACGCCCGATCAGCTGCGTATAGAGCCGGCCGTGCAGGGCTTCGAAGCGGGTCTCCCTGGCCGCCTTGCCGAGGATGCGCGAAGCCCGTACGGGCTCGGGAAACCCTTTCAGGAGGTGCTCGCCGAGATCGGCGGTCTCATAGAGGTTGCCTAGCAACTGTCGCGTGCTCGCCGCGACCACCACCGTTCCGGATTCGGCGATGCCTTGCAGCCGCGCCGCCAGGTTCGGTGTTTCGCCGACCACGGCGCGCTCGCGCGCCGTTCCGGTGCCGGTCGTCTCACCGACCATGACGAGGCCTGTCGCGATACCGACCCGAACGGCAATCGGTCCTCCGATTGCGGTGTCCAGTGTCGAGATCGCCGATGTCAGTTCAAGAGCTGCCTCGACGGCGCGCTCGGCATCGTCCTCATGAGCACGCGGCCAGCCGAAATAGGCCAGGACCCCGTCGCCCATGAACTTGGCGATGTGCCCATCCCATCGCGCGACTATCCTTGTGCAGCCGGCGTGATAGGCACGTATCACGCCGGCCACATCCTCGGGATCGAACTCGACCGAGAGCGGCGTCGAACCCACGAGGTCGCAGAACATCACCGTCAGCTGCCGGCGTTCGGGCGATACTTCCTGCGAGGCGCCGGCATGGCCGGCTGGCTCCGCGGCTGCTTCGTCGCCCCGCTCGATGTCAGGCAGCGAAAGGCTGGCGATCGCCTTCAGAAGCCGGCGCCGGTCACCGACCGCGGCAACACCGATCTCCTTGAGATCGTCGGCTGTCAGGCTCGGCAGCACATCGGAAGCGATCCTGTTGCTGGCAAACGCTTCGACGTACTCGCCAAGACCCTTGCCCTCCAGCCACTTGGCGATGTCGCGCATGGCGGTTCCTCAACTGGGGTGCGGCTAGCGACGAACGTACAGGGGCCGACCTTACTCAGCGTCATCCTCGCTCGCACTGTGTCGGATATGCAAGTCAATTGTCCGCTGCTTGCGAATTCCGAAGTGGTTCTAGCACCGAAGTCGCCGCGCCCGATCGCACCTCCTGAATCTAAACAAGAGTAACCATTGGATACCATTCGGGAGCTCGAGGAGCTTGGTGCCAGAGAAAGGGGGCCGAATGTCTGGAATGGAAACCCGTGGGTCCGTCTGATCCAGGCGAATGTCCGCTTGTTCGCCTTTGGCTACGCAAAGCGCACCGACGGCTCCCGGCCCCGTTCCAGCCATTGCTATTGATCAACGGAACTGACGGAATGGGCAGGCCAATGTTGGCCTTTTGTGATTCATAAAAGGCACTCTGGAACAGCAATGCCGACAACTGGTCGTCGCGAAAAAGCGCACGCGAAGCGCACTCGTCGAGGTACTTGGCCTTACAGCTTTTGCGCCAGATAGCGCACCGCCTTCATCGGAGTCTGGTCGCTCTGGGCGCAGACAGATCCGTGAACTCATTCACCGGATCAGATCCCAAAACGTGAGGCGGCGAACGCCTGTTTTGACGAAGCGCGTCGGTCCCTAACGTTACCACTGCTAGGCCGAACTTTGGGCATGTCCGGCTACTTGAGAGCCGACATCGAAGCGGCCCTCACATTGGTTAGCCGTGCCTAATATGCGTTTGGCCAAAAGGGGCGGATAGACCGCCCCGTTCTTGCCGACAGCCGGCAGGGCTCACCACCGATTTTCAGGCGCGCTTCCGGGCGGGTTCCAAGCCTACGGCGGCGGCTAGTCCTCCGATATCCTTGATCTCGGTGTATTCATAGAAAGGATTTGCGGGTTCGTGACCGCGGTTGACCCAGACCTTGTTTTTGATCCCCAGATCATAGGCTGGCATCAGG
This sequence comes from Mesorhizobium sp. M4A.F.Ca.ET.022.05.2.1, assembly GCF_003998845.1. Lineage (NCBI taxonomy): Bacteria > Pseudomonadati > Pseudomonadota > Alphaproteobacteria > Hyphomicrobiales > Phyllobacteriaceae > Mesorhizobium > Mesorhizobium sp. M4A.F.Ca.ET.022.05.2.1. The sequence goes on from NZ_RZOJ01000051.1 coordinate 11,627, forward strand.
TCGTAGCGGAAGGAGGAGGAAACATGAGTGATGTCTTCGGGACCGCAGCCGAGCTTATCGAGCATGTATTCAAAGCCCTTCATCAGCGGCTTGTAGGCGCCAACCTCTTCAGCGGTGATGACGGTGTGAACGGGCGCGCCGAGCTTTTCCACATTCGACATGATCAGGTCGTTCATCGAGTTCGACAGGATCACCAGTGGGATTTCCTTGGCCACCTTGGTGAGTCCTGCCGGGACGTCCGGGTGCGGACCCCACGTTGGCACTTCGTCATAGATGCGTTGCGCGTTTTCGGGTTTGAACTGGATACCGATGCGCCTGCAGCTGCGTTCAACGGCATTGTGTACCACCTCGCGGAAAGGCTTCCATTCGCCCAGCACCTCGTCCAGGCGATAGCCTCTGAAAGCCTCGACGAAACTGGCCATCGCCTCAACGGAGAGACGCTCGGCGTACACACGCCGCGCTGCACCAGCCATATCGAAGTTGGTCAGCGTACCGTAGCAGTCGAAGGTTACATATTTCGGTATAAAGGTGGTCATGACGTGTGTTCCCTTTAATTCGACGACACAGAATGCCTGCTCGAGGCGCACCAGCGTGGTAAGAAATACAGAATGTCATTTGCCAAATCTTCGTCATTTGAGGCGGATTCTTTTGAATTTGGCCATTTACTTGGCAGATTATCTTCTGAATCTCCATCGCTAGTGAGTAGCGATCGCGTCAATCGGCAAGTGCGCTTTAACGATCGGCGATTTCAGCACCACGAAGCTGAAATATTTGTCGATCCCGATATTGAGCTCGAGCAAGCGCTCCATGATCGCCTGATACTCACTGATCCCCGCTGTGACGAACTTCGCCAGATAATCGTAGCCGCCAGACACAAGGTGACACTCGATCGCGCTATCGATCTTCTCGACCGTCGCGAGGAACCGCGAATAATCTGTGGGGCGATGGTTCTTGAGCGTGATCTCGGTAAAGACCGTCACTGTCTGACCCAGCTTGGCCAGGTCGACCCGAGCGGAATAGCCTACGATGAAGCCCTCCTCCTGCAGCTTCTTCACCCGCATCAAGCACGGGCTTGCCGAGAGGCTGACCAGGTCCGCAAGCTCGACGTTCGAGATCCGCCCGCTCTTCTGCAGCTCAGACAGGATCTTGATGTCGATTTTGTCGAGCTTCATGTGGGAACTCCGTCCCATATTGGTGCCTCGGGTGGCCTGGCTCCTCGCACCGGTGACGCTGCATAGCTGCGGGCGGGCCATTTTGCTCGCGCGCGCCCAGCTAGACCCCCCATCAACGCCCTCTGCGTGGGGATGTCGAGCGTGGCGACGGACGCCGATGCGGTAGCGACGCGGTTACCTTCAAGGCATCTGATCAGTTTCATTTCATTCCCCATTTTCACATCGGCCACCCCACCCAGGCCGAGCGCCGCGCCGGCTGCCGCATTCCGGTTCCGCCGGAGCACAAAAGCACAGCGAAGCGGTGATTGCAATAGATTGTCCAACAATTCATAGGGAGCGTCAACCGTCCAGCCAGTTTTCGTCAGCGTTGCTATATCGCGAACAGCGCCTGGATCACGACTTGGTATACCATTGATAATCCCCACTATTATTACTCCTTCCAGGTAAAGAGCATCCAAGCCAGTTGCATGATCGTGTCGAAAATTGGGTCAAAATTGGGCTGCGACCTTCGATCCTAAAACGGCAACCGTCTCGATTGATAAACAAATTGTTGTACAAAAATGGAAATGTGAGGTAGTCAAGCCTCCGGCGCTGCGCACTCTTGCGGCAGCATATCAATTGAGTGGAAGATGGGTCACAATCATCAGGTTCAGCCGGCCCGCGCCTCGGAGCTTTCCGAGGCGTGCCATCCTGTGGGTGCGGCCGAAGCAGAAGAAATCGCCAAACTTCTATATGGCTTGCGTGGCTCGGCCACACGTTTTGAAACCGAGAAAGACGACACGTTCCTCTTCGACTGCGCCGGTCGAGGGAAGTTCGTGCTGAAGATCGCTCATCCTTCCGAACGGGTGGAGGAACTCGATTTCCAGGTCGCGCTGTTGCGCCATCTCGAGCAGCGGGCTCCTGACCTACCCATCCCCCGTGCACATCGCGGCGTCGACGGCGCGGATTTGCCCATCGTCACGACCAGTGCCGGCGAGCGGCGCGTGGTGCGGCTCATCACCTTCCTCTGCGGTGCGCCGCTCGACCGGACGACTTCCACCGCCCCACAGCGCGAACGGATTGGCGAGGTCTTGGCGAAGCTACGTCATTCAATGGCTGATTTTTCCCATCCCGCAGACGATCGGAAGCTGGCATGGGACGTCACCCATCTGCTCGATCTCTCCGATCTGTTGGGCTTCATTCCAGAGGGCGGCAAGCGGGCGTGGACGGCCCGCGCGCTTGAGCGGTTTGCCGAGATCAAGCCGCGGCTCGACCTGTGCCGGCGGCAAGTGCTCCACAACGACTTCAATACGTCGAACCTGGTCGTTGACCACGCCAGCCCGCAGTTCCTGACTGGGGTCATCGATTTTGGCGATGCCGTCCGCACCGCCATCGCGGTCGACGTGTCCACTGCGTTGATGAATCAGATGCCAAAGACCATCGACCATGCGAACCGGCGTGACCTGTTCGATGAACCGCGCGATGTTCTGCGCGGCTATCTTCGCTACGCCGAACTGACGGACGAAGAACTCCGCCTTATCCCTTTCCTGGCGATGGGCCGACTTGCGGTCCGCGCGCTTCTGACCTGCGGGCGCGCCGAGATATCCCCGGAGAACCGCCGCTACATCCTGCGCCACACCGAAGCCGGGTGGGCTCATCTCGAGTGGTTCAACTCGGTGTCGACCGCACAAATATCCGATCTTCTGACCCGAGAGGAACCGTAATGCCCAAACAAGCGACTACCCTGCCCAAGGGCTACCGTGGCGACATGGCCAATGGCTTCAACCCTCAGGACGCGTCTCATCTCTCAGGTGAAGACATGGCGCATGTGGCCAGGCGGCAAAGGCTGCTTGGCCCCGCTTATCGGCTATTCTACAGATCGCCGGTGGAGATTTCTCGCGCCAAGGGCGTCTTCCTCTATGACAAGCACGGCAACGAATATCTCGACGCCTACAATAACGTCGTATCGCTAGGTCACTCTCATTCACGCGTCGTCGAGGCTATCCAGAAGCAGCTCGACGTCCTCTGCACCCACACGCGCTACATGCAGGAACCTCTGCTGGACTATGCCGAAGCCCTGATCAATACATTCGGCGGCGAACTCGGCCGCACCGGATGTGCGATGTTCACCTGCACTGGCTCCGAGGCCAACGATCTCGCCTTGCGCATCGCGCGATACCACACGGGCAAGACTGGCGTCATTGTCACGGCCGAGGCCTATCACGGCAACAGCGGTGCAGTGGCGGCAATCTCGCCGTCCCTCGGGAAGAAGTCGGCCCTCGATCCCTACGTTCGAACGGTCGCCGCGCCTGATTCCTACCGTCTGCCCGTCGACGAAATCGGGCGGCGGATGGCGGAGGATGTTGCGCGACAGATTGCCGACCTCGAAAGGCATGGCGGGGGCCTCGCTGCCTTCATCGCCGACTCCGTCTTCTCCTCCGATGGTCTCTATGTCGACCCCACGGACGCGTTGGCGCCGGTGGCGGAAGTAGTTCGCAAGGCTGGAGGCCTGTTTATAGCCGACGAAGTACAATCCGGTTTCGGGCGGACCGGTACCCACCTTTGGGGGCACGCCCGGCACAAGGTCGATCCGGATATCGTCACGCTTGGAAAACCTATGGGCAACGGTTATCCCGTTGCGGGCTTGGTGGTGCGGTCCGAACTCGTGACCGAATTCGGGTCCAGCATGCGCTACTTCAACACGTTCGGTGGCAACTCCGTCGCCATCGCCGCTGCGCAGGCCGTGCTCGACACGATCGTCGAAGAGGGTTTGATGGACAACGCTGCCAAGGTCGGCGGCGAAATCCTCGACGGCCTCCGCGACCTGCAAAACAAGTACGAATTCGTCGGCGATGTTCGGGGGACGGGCCTCTATTTCGCCGTCGAACTCGTCAAAGATCGCGACCGGAAGGCTCCGGACATGGACCGTGCGCTAGCGGCCGTCAACGCCTTGCGCGACCGGCGCATCCTCATTTCCGCGACGGGCGCAGATGCCAATATCCTCAAGATTAGGCCTCCGCTTGTCTTCACATCGTCCAACGCAGGACGTTTGCTCGAGGGCCTCGACGAGGCGCTTCGGTCCGTGCAGAAGTAGGGTGCGATACAGCATGATCTTCCTTGCCCTACATCGCCGCATATGGCGTAGCTGCACGCGCAACATCGACGACCAAGGCCATGAAGCAAGTCCAAGACATAGAAACCAACGCTGAGCCTTTCCCCGTTAGCGCGGTAGAAGCCCTGACGCACGACTTGCGAGGGCGCATCTTGTCGGGAGATTTCCAGCCTGGCGAATTCCTCCGCGACGCGAGGATGTGCGAGGAGCATTCGACCTCACGGCACACATTCCGTACGGCGGCCCAGGTACTCGTTACCCAGGGCTTGCTGCGTCAAATACCGAACCGAGGGTTCGTGCTGCCCGAATTCGGACCTGACGACATTGTCGACATCACACGTGTGCGGGGCGCCATAGAGGGCGAAGCCATTCGTTTGATCGTGCTGACCGGAGTCATTCCGCCCTTGGCGCTTAAGGCGGTCGCGGTCATGCACGCCTCGACCCTGTCCTCTGATAGGTCCGCGCTGGTTACCGCGGACCGCGACTTCCATCGCGCCATTGTCGCTGCGAGTGGGAGCGTCCGACTGGGGCGAACCTATTCGGGCCTAGAAGGCGAGATCGAGCTTCTCCTCGTCCAGCGGCAGGATTTCTATGGGACGGCTGAGGAAATGGCGTTAGAGCACGAGCGGCTCATCAACGGCCTGAGAAGCCGCCACTACGACACCGCCCGAGAAGCTTTCAAGGAGCACTGGGAAGATCTCCAGATCAAATTGCTTGATCAACGCTGACCAGCCCGCTCTGAGGATTTGAGAACTAGAAACGATAGCTGCCAGGCGGCTCTAAGCCGCCGGTTCGACGCCGACAAGCGCAAACGCGAGTTTTTCAACGCCACCGGGCGAAAGCGGAGCCTGCCCACAAGTGCGATAACGAGCACGCGCGCATGTTGCGCCGCTCGACGCCGAACTGGAACTCGGTCGGCGCTGAGCAGCTCTTGTCGATCAAACGGTCAAAAACCCAAACATCTTGCGAAGTCCTGGATGATTTCGGCAAATTCTATCGAGCGCACGATGCGATGAAGGGCTGATCGGAACTTTGCTTCCGCATTCTTGGCAGCCGAGGTTGGTTTGAACATGTCGCCCCGCGTAGAACGCATTCACAGCGATGAGCGTCTCCCGGCCGAGGCCGACGTCGTCATCGTCGGCGGGGGTATCCTCGGGTCTACGGCCGCCTATTACCTGGCGAAGCGTGGCCTCTCTGTGGCGCTCCTCGATAAGGGCCACGTCGCCTGTGAACAATCGAGCCGAAACTGGGGTTGGTGCCGACAGCAGAACCGCGACCGACGCGAATTGCCGCTCTCGGTGATGTCCATGCGCCTGTGGGACGAACTCACGCGCGATATCAATCGGGACCTCGGATTCCGACGCTGCGGTCTCGTCTATGCGACCCACGACGAGGCTGTGCTCGCCGGTTGGGAAAGGTGGCGCGAGGTCGCCAGGGAGTACGAGGTCGACACCCGAGTACTGAGCCGGGCGGAGGTGGCCGAGCGCGTCCCCGAAGCGCGCGACAAATGGGTCGGCGGGACCTATTCGGAGCGGGACGGCAAGGCCGAACCTGCGCTCGCCGCGCCGGCTATCGCCGAAGGGGCCAGAGCTCTGGGCGCCACGATCCACCAGGGATGCGCCGCGCGGGCGCTCGACTTGACCAATGGCAAGATTGCGGGCGTGCACACCGAGAAGGGCCACATCAGAACCAGCGCCGTGCTGTGCGCCGCCGGCGCCTGGTCCTCGCGCTTTCTTCGGCCGCTCGGGATCAGTTTCCCCCAAGCGAGCATTCGGCAGACCGCACTGCGTTCCACCCCGACAATCAACATAGGCGAGGCGATCTCGACCCCCTACTGCACGATCACACGCCGACTGGACGGCAGCTATACGCTTGCCATCAGCGGCAAGGCAAACCTCGAGATTACGCCCCAGGCTATCCGGTACGGCCGGCGATTCATGCCGCAGTTCTTGCGCCGCCTGAAGAACGTCAGGCTCGGCGTCGGTCATTCGTTCGTTTCGGGTCCGGATTCAATGCAGGCGCTGCTGACCAACGATGATCGGATATTCGAACAGAATCGCGTGCTGGATCCACCGCCCTTGAAATGGCTGGTGGGCCAAGTGGTGGAGAGTGTCCGGAAAACGTTTCCCCAACTTCGCGAAATAGAGATTGATAGCGCCTGGGGTGGCTTCGTCGATTGCACGCCGGACGCGGTGCCTGTCGTCTCGCAGATCGACGGGGTGGAAGGTCTCGTCCTCGCGGCGGGCTGCTCGGGTCACGGCTTCGGTTTGGGCCCGGGGCTCGGCTATCTGGCTGCAGAGCTTGTCGTGAACGACACACCTTCCGTCGATCCCACACCGTTCCGGCTGTCGCGTCTGGTCGACGGCTCGAAGCTGGACATCGCCGCCATCTGAAGAGCCGGAAATCAGGCACGCCAAGCAAGGTCAAGGTGTCGGCAGTGAGCGGGACCCCCACGTTCCCGAGCCTGTCGGGAATGAAGCAAACCGGTACGAGTCGCATCAGAATGCGCTTGGGAGCACCTCGCTCGATCAGCCTTACCGGGCCACCTCATCGGGCCCGGTGTCCAGGATACTGCCATCGCCATTTCGCGCTCGGGGCCACGCCGAGGCAGGGGCTGGATCGGTCATTTCTATTGATGGGGCAGGGTATGCCGGCCTGACAATGTCTTCGGAAATATTCACGATCATTAGGATCCCGGTAGTGGCAGGCGGCAATCTGCTATGATGGCCCTCCTGCTCCGGGCTTTCGAGTTGTCGGCGAACGCTCCGCGTTTACTAGAACGTGCTCGGATTCAGCTGAATGCGTGGCTGGCCAGCCCGTAAACCCAAGGTTCGTTGTGTTCTCTGTTGAGGAAGCGGCGCCCTTTGGACATGGTCGTAACAGATTCCGCGATTTCAAGGCCGCTCTGCTGGAGGAACTCGGCAAACGCGCCGTCCGTTTCGCGCGTGTCGACGCGGACGAACCGCCCGATCAGATTTTTCAGATGCACAGCTGTAAGATGGATCGCGTCGAGTTCGTCGCGCGCGACGATCGGGCCGACTACTAAACCACCCCCGAATTCGCGACACATGGAATACCCGACGATCTCGCCGCTACGGCTCAAAGTGCAAATTGAGGCATCCGCGGCGAGCAACGCGAGCAGCTTCTCGCGGTTTGTCCCAAACGCGCGGGTATCCAGCGCCGTGATCTCCTGCAGCCTATCGCTCGACAAGGCCTTCAATTCGCCGTCCAAGTGCGGAGCCGGGAGCGACTGTGAGACCTCGCCTTGGCGCAAGTATACAGTCGCCTCGGCAGTGAAGCCGAGTGAGACATAGAGAGGATAAGCAGCGTGGGTGGCGTTGAGCGTCAAGCTCCGATCGCCACACTCTTTCAGAACCAAGTTCATGAGCCATCGACCACCTCCTTGGGCTTGCGTGCGGGGCGTTGTGATGACCAAACCGATGGTGGCGAAATCGTCCCCATGGGGAAACCACATCGCACTGCCGAAAACGCGTCCGATCCCGTCCACAGCAACGATGCCGCGGCCGGCACGGCGCAGCAGTTCCCAATCCTTTGGCCGATGCGGCCACCGGACCGAAATCGAGAGCGCATGCAGCAGCTTTACGTCGACATCATCAATGTCGCGCGCGACCAGTTCGAAAGATTTCAGGTGCACTGATCTTTGCATTTAGGTCGACCCGCTCCTTTATCAAATTGCCAAGCTCGCGAGCACGTCTCGATCGGGTGCCTGTTGCACGGTTTTGCAGCCCTCTTTTGCCCCAAAGTTGCACTCGAAGGCCAGCAAGTTTCGCTGGTTCTGACCTAATATTCAAAATCTTCAGCCAAAGCGCAGCGCCGTTCGGCAGGGAATGCTCCCGCGGGCTGCGACATTATCTGCATCCGATGAATAGCGCTGGCGAGCGGTACTCGTGAATGTCGAAGAAGTTTTCGCGAAGCTGATCGCATTTTCCGCAGCCCCAGCATGCATACGGCTGCGCGATCGCTGGTGGAGAATACCCGGCGTCACCGCGCCTGGGAGAACTGATCGGCCTCGCCGATCGGAAACTTGGCTGCCAACAGGAAACCTCACATGTCACTTCTGATCTCGATCGACACGAATCCCGCCTTCACGCCGAAGCAGTCATTGCCGTTGCCGGAGCGACTCATCTCCGGCGCTCCATCCTTCAAGACTTGGGCGCAGGACGCTTCGAAAAGTGAGAAGGTTCTGGCTGGCGTCTGGGAGGCGACACCCGGCGTTACGCATTCGGTAAAAGGCAGCACCTACGAGTTCTGTCACATCATTTCGGGTGTGATTGAAATCGAGGAGAAGGACGGCGAGACCAAGACTTATCGCGCCGGCGACAGTTTCGTGATGAAACCTGGCTTTGTCGGCGTGTGGCGCACGATCGAGACCGTGCGCAAGATCTACGTAGTGGTGAATGACTAATTTCAATGCACAAGATCCCGCCGAATAGAGCGGCCGCGATTGCAGCACGATCGGCTTTCGAAGTCCTGGCTGACGCAATGTGATCACGGTCAGAGGGCGCAATCTCAATGAAAAATGCGGTGGGCTCTCCACTATCATCAGATACCGCGACGTAGAGCTTCGATCGGTTACAGGAAACTGTGTTCATCGGGAATAAACGGGCGTGGACGGACGGCGCGCTGGAAATGCACGATCCGTCCGTTAGCAACTGGGCGCGCTTGGGCGACCTTCCGAGCGGCGGCTTGGTTCTAGCAGCAGCAGGATATCGGGCGGGAAACCTGTTTCGCCCGGCAATTTCAAGAGAGCGCTCATCGATCACGGATTCGCGAAAGATACGATTGCGGCGACACGCGGACGAATTCCATCGTGCAAGGCGCGCCGGCGGCATCGGCTGAAAGGACAAATGACGATCATGAATGCAATCACGAAGATTGGTTTCCTGAAGGATGCGGACCTGTTTCGCCAACGGGCGCTCATTGGAGATGTTTGGCAGCATGCGCACAGCAATAAGACGGTCGATGTGACCGACCCAGCAAGTCTGGAAGTCCTTGGAACGGTGCCCGATATGGGCATTGATGAAACAAGGGCAGCGATAGACGCGGCGCAGGCGGCGCTTTACGACTGGAAGGCCAGGACCCATGCCGAACGCGCAGCATTTCTGGAAAGCTGGCATAGTCTAATACTGGAAAATGAGGCTGACCTGGCATTGCTGCTGACGCTGGAACAGGGCAAGCCTTTGGCGGAGGCACGCGCCGAAATCCGCTATGGCGCCTCCTTCGTCAAATGGTTCGCCGAAGAAGCACGCCGGATCGGTGGCTCGACAATTCCGTCGCCCACGCCCGATCGCCGCATTCTGGTGCTGAAGGAGGCCGTCGGCGTCTGCGCCATCATCACGCCGTGGAATTTCCCCAACGCGATGATCACGCGCAAGGTGGCGCCGGCGCTGGCTGCGGGTTGTACGGTTGTCATCAAGCCGTCGGAATTTACACCATTCTCGGCACTGGCGCTCGGCGTTCTGGCGGAACGGGCAGGTATTCCGCCCGGGGTGATCAACATTGTCACCGGCATGCCCACCGAAATCGGCAACGAACTGATGGCGAACGGGACGGTGCGCAAGATCTCGTTCACCGGCTCGACGCGCGTCGGTGCGCTGCTCATGCGTGGCGCTGCCGATAGCATCAAGCGGCTGAGCCTCGAGCTCGGCGGCAATGCGCCCTTTATCGTGTTCGATGACGCCGATTTGGACAAGGCAGTTGATGGGGTGATCGCATCCAAGTTCCGCAATGGCGGTCAAACCTGCGTCTGCGCGAACCGGATTCTCGTGCAGGAAGGCGTTTACGACGCTTTCGCCGAAAAGCTGAGCCAGCGCGTCGCGCGGATGAAGGTTGGCGCAGGGACCGACGAGGGTACTGAGATCGGCCCAATGATCAACGCGGCCGCGATCGACAAGATCGAGCGTCACATCGCGGATGCGAAAGAGAAAGGCGCGCAGATCATCGCCCAAAGCGAGGCAGTGCCCGACGGCAAGCAATATGCACGGCCCGTCGTGCTGGGAGAGGCCACTACCGAGATGCTCCTGGCATCGGAAGAGACGTTCGGTCCGGTGGCCCCGCTTTTTCGCTTCGACACGGAGGACGCGGCCATCGCAATTGCGAACAATACGCCGTTCGGCCTTGCCGCTTACTTCTATACAGACAATCTCAAACGGTCATGGCGTGTTGCCGAGGCGTTGGAGTTCGGTATGATCGGGCTCAACACAGGCATGATCTCGACCGAGGTTGCGCCTTTCGGCGGTGTCAAGCAGTCAGGACTTGGCCGCGAAGGATCGCAGCTCGGCATCGAGGAATATCTCGAGATCAAGACCTTTCATGTTGGCGGGCTTGGTTAGTTTCTGCAGAGACTGAACGCGTAGGGGCGCGCTGGAACAACAGAAAGGGGCGGTGGAGACCGCCCCTTTCTCTATTTCGACCAGGTGTCACTCACGTTGCTCGAGAGGACTTCGGTTTGAAGGGAGCGGCGGCATGCTGCTCTCTGGGTTGAAGACCGGGAGCTGCCTTCTCATCTGTCGAAAATGGTATCGAGTGGCAAATGGGACTTCGCGATCGGTGACTTCAGCACGACGAAGCTGAAATATTTGTCGATTCCAATATCCAATTCGATCAAACGCTCCATGATCGTCTGGTATTCAGTAATCCCAGCTGTGACAAACTTCACAAGATAGTCGTAACCTCCTGAAACCAGGTGGCATTCTATGACCGACTCTACCTTCTGAATGGCGGTTAGAAATCTCGCGAAGTCGTTATGCTGATGATGCTTGAGCGTCACTTCGGTGAAAACCGTCAAAGTCTGCCCCAGCTTCGCGACGTCGATCTGGGCAGAATAACCGGTGATGAAACCTTCTGCCTGAAGTTTTTTCACCCGCATAAGGCAAGGGCTCTGTGAAAGGTTGACCAAGTCGGCAAGCTCGACATTCGTGAGCCGCCCGTTCTTTTGCAGTTGTGCTAAGATCTTGATGTCGATCCTGTCGAGCTTCATCGTAAACCTGTCACACGTTCGAACCGCGGGTCGTCCGGCAGACGTCATCGATCGCTTCGTGCGTGGTCGCTGTCCTTCGCACATCCGGCGTCAGCACGCCTTCGCTCGAGACCGTTTCCACGGCCCTTATCAACCGTATGGCCGCTGGGCTCTCGCCCAGATGTTCAAGCATCCGGGCGGCGGTACAGAAGGTGGCGATGGAGTTGGCGATACCTTTGACAGCAACGTCGAAAGCTGAGCCGTGAATTGGCTCGAACATCAAGGGATACCGATCGGGCTCAACGTTTGCGGTGGTGTCCACCCCCAGGCCCCCCGCCAGCACCCCTGCAATGTCGGACAATATATCGCCATGAAGGGCGGTGGCGACAATCGTGTCGAGGTTGCGAGGTTTGAGCGTCATACGCACCGTCATAGCATTAACCAGTATCTTGTCCCACGCGGCGTCACTCCCGCGACATCTCGGCCGCGATCTCATCCCACATTACCACGCCGTGGCGCTGTGCGTTGGATTCCGTGACCACCGTCAGAAACTTTCAGAGCGGCGACTGCAACAGCCGAACGAACCCGCTCGCGTGGCTCGAATGCCGGAATAGGCGCAGAGTGAAATACCAATTTGGGCGCCCTCTGCGGAAGTTCCTGCTGCCTGCCTGCTAAGTTTCGGGGATTCTATCGGCCAGGAAGAGTCACACTCATCGGTGACTAAGGTCCTTTACTCCCTGGACAGTCGCCAAGAGCCAAGTAGGCGGCAGGCTTCAGGAGGGGAGGCTTGGAAAGTGAGCCTGAGAGTTCGCGATAGGGAACGGTTTGACCGATTGATCGCCTCGAGGCGGGATCGAAAACGCAATCCGCAGCGGGCTGAAGAGAGCGGCTGAAAAGGGAGAGGTCTTGATGATCGCCAGCATCCAAGCTGTAGCTCCTCATGAAGTGGCGCTTTCGGTGCGCGATCTGACCGTAAGCCTGCCGGCCGGCATGGAGCGGGTCCATGCGGTCGAGAATATCTCGTTTGATCTGAAACGCGGCCAGATCCTCTGCATCATAGGCGAGTCCGGATCGGGCAAGTCGGTCACTGCGAACGCGATCATGGGCCTTCTGCCAAAGGTGATCCGCCTGTCGTCGGGTGTCATCCAGTTGGAGGGAATGAACATCATCGGCATGTCGCCCGACAAGCTGCGCAACCTGCGAGGCCGGGTCGTGTCGATGATCTTTCAGGACCCGCTCTCGGCGCTCAACCCGCTGATGACCGTGGGCGCGCAGATTGACGAGGTGATGGCAGCGCATGGCTACGGCACGCCAGAAATCTGCCGCGACCGCGCCATTGAGCTGCTCACTGAAGTGGGGCTACCCGACCCCGAACTCATGTATCACCAGTACCCTTTCCGGCTTTCTGGCGGGCAGCGGCAGCGCGTCATGATCGCCATGGCCCTGGCGCTCGAGCCAACGGTGTTGATCGCCGATGAGCCGACCACCGCGCTCGACGTCACCACCCAGGCACAGATCCTGGAACTGATCCGCGACATTCAGCGCCGCAAGGGCATGAGCGTCATGTTCATCACCCACGATTTCGGCGTGGTGGCCGAAATCGCCGACAGCGTTGTGGTGATGGAAAAGGGCCAGATAGTTGAACAGGGCAGCGCCAAGCAGGTGTTGGGCTCTCCGAAGCATCCTTATACCCAGCGCCTGATTGCCGCCGTACCACATCTGACCGGCGAAGATCGCCCCCGTGCCGAGCCCGCCAGCAAGGAGCCGATCCTGAAGGTCGAGGGGCTGGTGAAGAC
>NZ_RZOJ01000520.1:0-3593 GCF_003998845.1 Mesorhizobium sp. M4A.F.Ca.ET.022.05.2.1
GTTGAGGATGTCGACGCCGCGCGCGGCGACCGCCCTGTCGGCGCTGGAAATGTCGCCGTCGGCCGGCAGGCCGATGCTGATCGCGACGTCAAGATCGAGATCAGCGATGCGCCTCGCGAGCCGGCCGATATCGACATTGGCGGGGTCGAGATAGGAGAACTCGATCAGGTCGAAGCCGGCTTCCTTCGTGTTCGCCAGCGTGCGCTCGAGATCCGCCTGCGCCGAGCTCGCCGACCAGACGAAGGAGTGGATACCAATGCGCGCCATGATCGTCTCCATCTGCTCAAATCTATCGTGCCGCAGTGCGGCCCTTGCCGTTCTCGGCGCCGATCGCAAGATCGCGCCAGCGATCACGATAGCCGGCTAACCCGGCAAAGTGCGCGGCATCAACGGGCTCCGGCGTTTCGGCGGCCATGCCTCGACCGGCGCTCTCGAAGGCGAGAGCGGCGGCGCCCGTGGCGCTGCCTTCCAGCGTGGCGCCCTGCAGGAAGGGCTGGCCGGGCCGTAGCTGCGCCAGCAGACTGGCGAGCAGGCCGCCCGCGTTCAGCCCGCCATCGACGATGACGGTGTCTTTGGAATGGATCAGGTCGAGCGACAGATCGACCATCAGCGCCACATAGAGCAGCGCCACCGCAGCGCGTTCTTCTCTGTCGGGCGCGCCGCCGATCACTTCGCCGACGCGATCAGGCATCGGACCGCCCGGCGCGAAGCTGGGCAGGGCCATTATGCCGGCGTCGATCACCCGCTGTATCGAAGCCGGCGATATGGCGCCTTGCCAGCCGGCGCTGATCACCGCGAATTCGCGCCCACCCATGAAGCGGATGGTCGGCACCGGACCGCCGTCGACATCGACATTGACCAGCATGTCGCGGTCGCGGTCGAGCACGTCCAGCGGGCAGTCGGGATTGAGCACGACCACCCAGGTTCCGGTCGAGACCACTGTGAGCGGACCAAGTTGCTGCCGGCGATAGGCATGGAGCGCGGCATTCGAGTCATGGACGCCGTTGTGGATGGCGACCGGCCTGCCGGCCTTGCCGAAATGCTGCTCGCCGATGACAGCGCCGGCGCGTGCGAAAGCAGGCATGCGGCCGAGCCAGCTCTCGGCGTCGACCAGCGAGGAGAAGTCGCGCCGGCGCGGCGCCCACAGATGCGAATGGCAGCCGAGATAGGACACTTCCGAGACGGCGCGGCCGCCGAAACGCCAGCTCCAATATTGCGGATAGCCGAGGATCGATGTCGCCGAGGCGAAGGCGCCCGGCTCGACCTCGTTCAGCCACAGCATGTGGCGGCCATAGTTGAAGCCGAGCGGCAAGCGCGGCGAGAAGGTCTCGGAGAAATCCGGGATGCGGCGATCGATGCGCGCCGCGACCTCGGCAGGCGGCTCCTGCTCGTAGTCGAGGATCGGGTGCGTGAGCGCCGTATCATCGACCAAGGCGAAGGTGCAGCCATGGCCGGACACCATCAGCCCTTCGATGCCGTGACTGTCGACCGCTTCGTTAACGGCAGCGAGCGCCCAGTCATGCAGTGCCGCATCGTCGAGCACGCTGAAGCCGTCCCTGTGTGTCCAGATCGGCCTCGTGCGGCGCCCGTCGAGAATGCGCCCGTCTTCCCCGAAGACGAACAGCTTCGAATTGGTCTTGCCGAAATCAAGCACCGCCACTTTCACTGGACGGCCCCCGAGGCGGAGGCGATCCGCACCATGACGCCTGCATCTTCCAGCATACGCGCATCGGCGTCGGACAGGCCGTCATCGGTTACCAGCGTGCCGATGCGCGACAGCGGCAGCGCGACATTGCGGGCATGGATCGACAGCTTGCGGCTGTCGGCCAGCACCACGATCTGGTCGGCGCACAGGCTCAAATCGACGATCGAGCGGACCAACAGCGGATGCGATTCCAGCACGCCTTCCTGGCTGAGCCCCTGGGCGCCGACGAAGAACTTCGCGGCGTAGAAAGGTGCGGCCTGGGCGAGCGAGTGGATGATGCCGGGCTCGCGGTGAAGATCGCCGCCGGCGATGGTCAGGCTGCAGTTGCCATGGTCGCTGAGATAGGCAGCGAGCGGCATGGAATTGGTGAACAGGCGGATGTTGCGGTCGGCGAGCCTGACGCCGAGATGAAAGCAGGTCGAGCCGCCATGGACGATGACCGCGTCGCCGTCGCGCACCATGGTCGCGGCAAGGGCGGCGATCCGCCGCTTGGCCTCGACGGCGAGGTCGCGGTTCTCGTCATAGGGCCTGGCATAGGCGATGCCGGCCTGGGCTACACCGTCGAGCGCCGAGATGCCACCATAGACCTTGCGCGCCTCGCCAGCCCCGTCGATCTTGTCGATATCGCGCCGGACCGTCGCCGCCGAAACGCCAAGCCGCTCCTGCAGCTCGCGCACCGAGGCGAACGGGCGATCCCGCAAGATCTCGACGATCTGACGCTGGCGGCCGGAGTCGCTCAACTTTTCCTCCCGATGTCGCTTGGCGTAACTTACTCAAGCCCGATGGGAGAGCAAAGTCATTTCTGACGAAAGAAGATCATGATTGACGTAGATCGCTCGTATCTGCGATACCGACGTCGGCTCCCTTGCAGGAATTTCGAGCGGAAAGCACGACGCGGCCGGCAGTTGCGAAGGACAGCGACATGGCGCCATTGGCCATAGGCATCGACATCGGCACTTCCGGCGCGCGCGCCGTCGCCATGCGCCCGGATTTTTCCATCGCCGCGCGCGCCGCCGTTCCACTCGACCGCTTTGGCGCCAACAGCCGCGACCCTGTCGTCTGGTGGGCGGCGGTCGAGGCAACGCTGAAGGAATTGCTCTCCGCCATCGATCGCGCGGCGGTGCGTTCGATCGCCGTCGACGGCACGTCGGGCACCGTGCTGCCAGTCGACGCGGTCGGACGGCCGCTGGCCGAGCCGCTGATGTACAACGACAAGGTTCCGGTCGACACCATACTCGCCGTGATCGCCCGCGAGGCGCCGGAAGCAAGCGCCGCGCACGGCGCGACCTCGGGCCTCGCCAAGGCACTCTCTTTCCAGCGCCTGCCCGGCGTCGCCTGGATGCTGCACCAAGCAGACTGGATTGCCGGACAATTCTCGGGCCGCTTCGATGTCAGCGACGAGAACAACAGCCTGAAGACCGGCTACGATGTCGAGGCCGGCCGCTGGCCGGACTGGATCGACGCCACCGGCATGCGCATGGAGCTGCTGCCCGAAATCGTCAGACCGGGCAGCGTGACCGGCAGGCTCACCGCCGACGCAGCCGAGCGGTTTGGCCTTGCGCGCGACATCGCGGTGGTCGCCGGGACGACGGATGGCTGCGCCTCATTCCTGGCCACCGGCGCGACAGTCGCCGGCGAGGGCGTGACGGCGCTCGGATCGTCGCTGACCATCAAGATCCTGTCCGACCGGCCGATCTCGGCGCCGCGCTACGGTATCTACAGCCACCGGCTCGGCGACGCCTGGCTGGCCGGCGGCGCGTCGAATTCCGGCGGCAAGGTGCTCGCCCGTCATTTTTCGGTGGCGCGCATCATCGAGCTGAGTGCCGCGATCGATCCGGCGACCGAGACCGGCCTCGACTACTATCCGCTCGGCAAGCCGCCGATAGCC
>NZ_RZOJ01000521.1:0-3574 GCF_003998845.1 Mesorhizobium sp. M4A.F.Ca.ET.022.05.2.1
GTATGGCGTCGATTCCATGCCGGAAACGGGCGAAAACGTCGCCGAGGACTTTGCCGTTTCGCGCGCCGACCAGGATGCCTTTGCCGTGCGCAGCCAGGACAAGGCTGTGGCGGCGCAAGCCAATGGCCGGCTGGCAAAGGAGATCACGCCGGTGACGATCCCGCAAAGGAAGGGCGATGCAATCGTGGTCGGCAAGGACGAGCATCCACGCGCCGGCACCACCATCGAGGCGCTGGCCAAACTGCCGACGCCATTCCGCCCGGGCGCCACCGTGACCGCCGGCAACGCCTCCGGCGTCAATGACGGCGCGGCCGCCCTCGTCATCGCTTCGGAAGCAGCCGCGAAGAAACACGGCCTGACGCCTATCGCCCGCATCCTTGGCGGTGCTGCCGCCGGCGTCGCGCCGCGCATTATGGGCATCGGCCCGGCGCCGGCGACGAAGAAACTCTGCGCCCGCCTCGGCCTGACGCCCAACCAGTTCGACGTCGTCGAGCTCAACGAGGCCTTCGCCTCGCAGGGCATCGCGGTGCTGCGCCAGCTTGGCATCGCCGAGGACGCCGCGCACGTCAACCCGAATGGCGGCGCGATCGCGCTCGGCCACCCGCTCGGCATGTCGGGCGCCCGCATTACCGGCACGGCGGCGCTGGAGCTTCGCGAGCGCGGCGGCCGCTATGCGCTCGCCACCATGTGCATCGGCGTCGGCCAGGGTATTGCGATCGCGCTGGAGCGGGTTTGACGGGCCTTGCCGATCAATACGGCAGGCCGACGTAATTCTCCGCCAGAGCGGTAGACGCCGCTTTGGAATGCACGAGATAGTCGAGCTCGGCTTCCTGGATGCGCTGGCCGAATTCGCCCGTCTCGGGAAAACGGTGCAGGATCGTCGTCATCCACCACGAGAAACGCACCGCTTTCCAGACCCTCGCCAGCGCCTTGGCTGAATAGGCGTCGAGCCCTGCCTGAGATCTCTCGCTATAGAATTCGCGAAGCCCGGCAAAGAGATAGCGCACGTCGCTGGCGGCAAGGTTGAGGCCCTTGGCGCCGGTCGGCGGCACGATATGGGCCGCGTCGCCGACCAGGAACAGCTTTCCGAAGCGCATCGGCTCAGCGACGAAGGAGCGCAGCGGCGCGATCGACTTCTCGAAGGACGGCCCGGTGGTGACGGCGGCGGCCGTCTTCGGCGGCAAGCGCCGGCGCAACTCGTCCCAGAAACGATCGTCGGACCAGGCTTCGACGCGCTCGTCCGCCGGGCACTGCACATAGTAGCGGCTGCGGTGCGGCGAGCGCATCGAGCACAGCGCAAAGCCGCGCTCGTGATTGGCGTAGACCAGCTCGTGGTCGGCCGGCGGCACCTCCGCCAGCACGCCCAGCCAGCCGAACGGATAGGTCCGCTCGAAGGTCTTCAGCGCGCCCTCCGGCACCGAGCGGCGGCTGACGCCGTGATAGCCGTCGCAGCCGGCGATGAAGTCGCAGTCGATGCGATGGCCGACACCGTCCTTGTCATAGGTGACGAAAGGCGCCGCGCCATCGAAATCATGCGGCGCGACGTTCGCGGCTTCGTAGACGGTGACCAGCCGGGCCGTTTCGCGCTTGTCCATCAGATCATGCGTCACCTCGGTCTGGCCGTAGACGGTGACATGCTTGCCGCCGGTGAGCGCCGTGAGGTCGATGCGGTGCAGGCGACCGTCGAAGGCGAGCGAGATGCCGGAATGCGGCAGTCCTTCGGCATGGAGCCTGTCTGCCGCGCCCGCCTCGCCGAGCAGGTCGACGGTCCCCTGTTCGAGCACGCCGGCGCGCACCCTGCCGAGCACATGCTCGCGGCTCGACCGTTCGAGAATGACGGTCTCGACACCAATGGTGGCGAGCAACTGGCCGAGCAGCAGGCCGGATGGGCCCGAGCCGATGATAACAACCTGTGTACGCATCAGTGTCCGAGGCTTTCGATCTGTCCGGCAAGCTCCGCGGCGAGCCGGAGTGCTCCCGCTGTCGCCACCACCATCTGCGGCAGGATCAGCCATTCCAGTGTCCAGGCGGCGCCAGAGCGCTCCTGCTCGTGCACCAGCGCCTGGTGCATGCCGGCAAGCTGGGTGGCGTTGAAGCGGGCAAGGGCCACCAGCGCCTCCGCCTTCACCGGGTTCTGCTTGTGCGGCATGGCCGACGAGCCGCCGCCCGCGGACAGTTTTATGTCCGTACCGGCCTGCCCCATCAGCGCGATGTCGTGGCCGAACTTGCCGAGGCTGCCGGTCACCAGCGACAGCCAGCTGGCGAAATCGGCCAGCGCGTCGCGCTGGCTGTGCCACTGCGGCGCATCGCCGAGGCCGAGTTTGGCGGCGTGCGCCGCGCGCACGGGCGCAGCCTTGTCGCCGAGTCTATCGAGCGTGCCGGCCGCGCCGCCGAACTGGACGACCAGCAGCCGCGCGGACTGTTCCTTCAATCTGAGTTGGTGACGCTCCAGCGGCGCCCGCCATGAGGCAATCCGATCTCCAACCGTGATCGGGATTGCCGGCTGCATGCGCGTCATCGCCATCAGCGCCCTGCCCCCGAAATCCTGTTCGAGGCCCGCAAGCCGCACGATGTTTTCGCTGAGCAGCAGGCCGATATGGTCGACCGCGCCGCTGAGCCGCAGCACCAGCGAGCTGTCGATGACGTCCTGGCTGGTCGCGCCGAAATGAACGAACGCATTGTGCGGTTCGCCGACGGCGGCCTTGATCTGGCGTACCAACTCCGGCACCACGACCCCGTCTCTGGCAACGCCGGCCCTGAGCCTGGCCGTGTCGGGCCGGAACGAGGTCAGAGCCGAGCCGATTGCCGTTGCGGCGTCGTTGGAAATGACGCCGCACTCGGCCTCGGCCTCGGCCAGGGCGCGCTCGAAAGCCAGCATCGCGTCGATGTCGGCTTCCACGGAAAAATGCCTTGCCGCCTCCTCGTCGCCGAGGAGAGCCGAAAGCAGCGGATGATCGAAGGGCGATACGGTCATGTTCCGGTCGGTCAGCTGTCGAAGAAGACCGTCTCCTTCTCGCCCTGCAGGTGGACATCGAAGACGTAGGTGTCGCCCTGGCGCTTGGCGATCAGCGTCGGAACGCGCAGGCGATGCTCGATGCGGGCAAGGATCGGGTCCTCGGCATTGGCCTTTTCCTCGTCCGAGAAATAGAGCCGGGTATGGAGGCCGATATTGATGCCGCGCGCCACGATCCACAGCGTAATGTGCGGCGCCATCAGCCGCCCGTCGCGGAACGGCACGCGGCCGGGCTTGATCGTCTGGAACAGGCAGACGCCCGTTTCCATGTCGGTCGGCTTCCGGCCCCATCCCGAAAAGCTCGGATCGGCAGCGCCGCGCAATTCGGCCGGCGAATTGTAGAAACCGTTGGCATCGGCCTGCCAGATCTCGATCAGCGCGTCCTTGAGCGGCGCGCCGGCACCGTCGAAAACGCAGATACGCAGCTCGATGCGCTCGCCCCTGGTCTCACCATTGACCATGGTCGAGCCGAGGTCGCTTTCATAGACGCCGCCGATGCCGCAGAAATTCGGCGTCAGCCCGATATGAACGTAGGGTCCCGCGGTCTGCGAAGGGCTTTCC
>NZ_RZOJ01000522.1:0-3569 GCF_003998845.1 Mesorhizobium sp. M4A.F.Ca.ET.022.05.2.1
GGGTAGCGTAATCCTCGACCTTCTCGACCACTTCCATCAGTCGCTGCAGCTTCATCTCGCCGGTGTTGGCGTTGATGTCGGCGCGGATGTTGGTCTCCTGGCCGTAGCGCGAGCGCGCCGCTTTCTGGATCGCATCGGCCATGGCGGCGATGACGATCGACTTGTCGATCGACTTTTCACGCGCGACCGCATCGGCGATCTGCAGCAGTTCCAGTCTGTTGGCGCTTACAACCATTGTCTTTCTCCCGAGCCTGTTGCCGGACCTTTCGCCGGGCGGCTCAAATCAATTGTCCTGTTCGGTTTCGTTTTCCGTATCCACGGCTGCGTCTTCCGCTTCGCCGCGACGCTTCCTGGCTTCCTTGCGCGCCCTGTTGTCCTTCGACAGGGCGTCGCGGATGAGATCATCGGTCAGCACCAGCCGAACATCGGCGATCGCATCGTAAGGCACGCGCACCGTCGGCTCCTCGCCATAGGCCACCTTGTCGCGGGCGATCAGCACGCCATCGGCGTCGCTCTCGGCGATCTTGCCCTTGAAGCGCTTGCGGTCGCCGACGAGGACCGATGTCTCCATCTTGACCAAATGGCCGGTCCAAGTGGCGAAATCCGACTTGCGCACCAGCGGCCGGTCGATGCCGGGCGAAGAGACCTCGAGATGATACGCCTTTTCGATCGGATCTTCGACATCGAGCGCCGGAGAAACGGCGCGGCTGACCTCTTCGCAATCCTCGACGGTCATGGTGCCGTCCTCGCGTTCGGCCATGATCTGCAGCGTCAGCCCGTTCTGGCCCGACAAATGCACCCGCACCAGGCGGAAGCCTATGCCGCGCAGCACCGGCTGCACAATCAGCGCGATGCGGGCATCGATGCCGCTTTCGCGGATGATACGGTCGTCGGCGTCGATTGCCGCTGCGCTCATCAGGTCCCTGTCGCTCTTTCTTCGTGACTGGCCGGCAGGTAATAAAAAAGAGCGGGACCGGGTGGACCCACTCTTCGTCATACCGACCAAGAATTTGACGCTGATATAGACGATCCCGGCCGGCGTTTCAAGTCTACCGTGAGGACCGTGGCAAACGCGGCGGTCTTGCTGCGGACCACCAGCAAATGGAGGCCGGCCCAGGCAGCCTTGCGCCCGGCGCATGGCGTCCATGCGGTAACGCCCCTGTGATCGCTGGCGCGCCGCGCCTATCTATGTTGCATCGCACAACAAGAGAAATTGCGCGCGGTGGCGCGCGAAAGGTTGAAAATCATGGGTAGCCGCAAGCTGTTTTCCGCCATCGGCGACATCTTCACCACATTCGGCAGCGCCGTTGCCGCGTCGCGCGCCGTCGAGGCCGGCCGCAGGCCGCGCACCAACGATCTGCGCAAACTTGGAATGGACCCGGCCGCCTTCGACAGGATGGGTCGCTTCTGAAAGATCGGGCGCTTCTGATGCAACTGCCCCTGGCGCGGTTAGCCGTATCGCGCCGGGCCTATGTCCTGACGAAAGTCAGATAGGCGGGCTTCCGGCCCTCACGCAGGGCCTTGGCCTCATAGCGCGTGCCTGGCCAGGCATCGTAAGGCCGATGCCAGTCGGCCGCGTCCCGCGCTTGCCATGTGAAGGCGCCGTGCGCCCGGCAGTGCAACAGTGTCCAATTCACATAAGTGTCGATGTCGGAGGCAAAGCGGAATCTTCCGCCCGGCTTCAGCACCCGGGCGAAACGGTCGAGATTGACCGGACCGACAAAGCGCCGCTTCCAGTGCTTCTTCTTCGGCCAGGGATCAGGATACAGCAGGTCGATGCCGTCCAGCGAAGCTGGCGGCAGCCAGTCGAGCAGCCGTGTGGCGTCGTCGTCATAGACCCTGAGATTGGCCAGCGGCTTTTCCCTGACCGCCATCATCAGCTTGGCCATGCCGTTGACGAACGGCTCGACGCCGATAAAGCCGGTTTGCGGGGCCGCCGTCGCGCGATGCAGCAGGTGCTCGCCACCGCCGAAACCGATTTCAAGCTGAATAGCGGAAACATCGGCGGCAAACAGCTGGCGCAACTCGGCTGGCGGCTCGGCCGCCAGATCAAGCCGATAGGTCTGAAAACCGCTTTCCAGCGCCGCGGCCTGCTGCGGACGGATGGTCTTGCCGCGCCGGCGGCCGAAGAAAGCTTCGGTCGCACGGCTCGGCCTGTCTTTTGTATCCATGGACAGGTTTGCAGTCGCCGTCAGGCGGCGACCGCATCCTTCAGCGCCTTGGCGAGATCGGTCTTCTCCCAGGAGAAGGAACCGTCGCGGCCGGCCTTGCGGCCGAAATGGCCATAGGACGAGGTTTTCGCGTAGATTGGCCGGTTGAGGTCGAGGTGGCGGCGGATGCCGGAGGGCGACAGGTCCATGACCGAGCGCAGCGCGTCCTCCAGCCTTGCCTCGTCGACCTTGCCGGTGCCGTGCAGGTCGACATAGACCGACAGCGGCTGGGCGACGCCGATGGCATACGACAGCTGGATGGTGCAGCGGTCGGCGAGCTTGGCGGCGACCACGTTCTTGGCGAGGTAGCGCGCCGCATAGGCTGCCGAGCGGTCGACCTTGGTGGTGTCCTTGCCGGAGAAGGCGCCGCCGCCATGCGGCGCCGCGCCACCATAGGTGTCGACGATGATCTTGCGCCCGGTAAGGCCGGCGTCACCATCCGGACCGCCGATGACGAACTTGCCGGTCGGATTGATGTACCAGTTGCAGTCCTCGGCGATCTTGAGATCGCCCAGCGCCTCGCGGATATAGGGCTCGACGACCTTGCGGACCTTCTTGGAATCCCAGGTCGCATCGAGATGCTGGGTCGACAGCACGATCTGCGTCGCTTCCGCGGCCTTGCCGTCGACATAGCGCACGGTGACCTGGCTCTTGGCGTCCGGCCCGAGCTTGCCGGCCTCGCCGTCACCATCATGGCGCGCGGCGGCCAGGAGCTCGAGAATCTTGTGGCTGTAGTAGATCGGCGCCGGCATCAGGTCCGGAGTCTCGCGGCAGGCGTAGCCGAACATGATGCCCTGGTCGCCGGCACCTTCCTCGCCCTGGCGGTCGGCGGCGTTGTCGACGCCCTGGCCGATGTCGGGCGACTGGCCGTGCAGCAGGACATCGATCTTCGCCGTCTTCCAGTGGAAGCCGGCCTGCTCGTAGCCGATCTCGCGGATCGCCTTGCGGGCTACCGACTTGAACTTTGCCGGATTGACGACCGGATGACCGGCGGCGTCCTTGAGGATGTTGCCGGCCTTGTCTTTCCTCAGCAGCGTCTCTGGAACCCGGACCTCGCCGGCGATGACGACACGATTGGTCGTGGCCAGGGTCTCGCAGGCGACACGGACCTTCCAGGGATCCATGCCGGTTTTCTTGGCCTCGCGATAGACCAGATCGACGATCTCGTCGGAGATACGGTCGCAAACTTTGTCGGGATGGCCCTCGGCAACGGATTCCGAGGTGAAGAAGTAGTTCAGCCGCGTCACGGGTGTCCCCTCTTGAAAAAAATCGACAGGTTGCCGATTTTGGCGCGCCACGTGTTAGCGGTGCCGGGCGCCGCTCGTCAAGCGCCGCCGCGGTTCTGGCATGAATGTGAGC
>NZ_RZOJ01000523.1:0-3566 GCF_003998845.1 Mesorhizobium sp. M4A.F.Ca.ET.022.05.2.1
ATGCTACATGAACGCGCGAAGCGCGAAAGTCCGCGCAATCACGCCCGCTTCCTATGCCAGCCTGAGAGTGCCATGTCCGACAAGGTCGTCACCCGTTTTGCCCCCTCGCCGACAGGCTACCTGCACATTGGCGGGGCGCGCACGGCGCTGTTCAACTGGCTCTATGCCAGGCACACCGGCGGCACGATGCTGCTGCGCATCGAGGATACCGATCGCGAGCGCTCCACCGAGGCGGCAACCGCTGCCATCCTGGACGGACTAACCTGGCTCGGCCTTTCATGGGATGGTGAGGCGGTTTCGCAGTTCGAGCGCGCGCCGCGCCATCGCGAGGTGGCCGTTGATCTCGTGCGCCTGGGCAAGGCCTATTACAGCTATGAGACGCCTGCGGAGCTCGAGGCGATGCGCGAGGCGGCGCGCGCCAAGGGCCTGCCGCCACGCTATAACGGCCAATGGCGCGACCGCGACCCGTCCGAGGCGCCGCCCGGCATCAAGGGCGCCATCCGCATCAAGGCGCCGGCCGAGGGCGAGACCGTCGTGCACGACCGGGTGCAGGGCGAGGTGCGCTTTCCCAACAAGGACCTCGACGACTTCATCATCCTGCGCTCGGACGGCAACCCGACCTACATGCACGCCGTCGTCGTCGACGATCACGACATGGGCGTCACCCACATCATCCGCGGCGACGACCATCTGACCAACGCCGCGCGCCAGACCGTGATCTACAACGCCATGGGCTGGGATGTGCCTTCGATGTCGCACATCCCGCTGATCCATGGCGCCGACGGCGCCAAGCTGTCGAAGCGGCACGGCGCGCTAGGCGTCGAGGCCTATCGTTCGATGGGCTACTTGCCGGAGGCCCTGCTCAACTATCTCGCCCGCCTCGGCTGGAGCCACGGCGACGACGAAGTCATGTCGATCAAAGACATGATCGGCTGGTTCGACATCGGCGACGTCAACAAGGGCGCCGCCCGCTTCGACTTCGCCAAGCTCGAGGCGCTGAACGGCGTCCATATGCGCAAGATGGACGATCATGCGCTGTTCGACATCTTCGTCGCCACCCTGCCCTATCTCGAAGGCGGCCCGGCGCTCGCCGCCCGGCTCGACGACAAGAAGAAGGCGCAGTTGCTCGCGGCCCTGCCCGGGCTTAAGGAGCGCGCCAAGACGCTGGTCGAACTGGTCGACGGCGCCGGCTTCCTGTTTGCCGAGCGGCCGTTGCCGGTCGACGAAAAGGCGGCGGCGCTACTTTCCGGCGAGGCGCGCGCCGTCCTCCGCGGCGCCCATGCGGCTTTGACGGCGGTTCCCGGCGACTGGACGGCCGCGGCCGCCGAGGCAGCGATCCGCGAGTTCGCCCAGGCCGGCGGCCACAAGCTCGGCGCCGTGGCGCAGCCGCTGCGGGCCGCGCTGACCGGCCGGAGCACGTCGCCCGGCGTGTTCGATGTGCTTGCCGTGCTCGGCCGCGAGGAAAGCCTGGCGCGCATCGCGGATCAAATCGATTAGGAGCGAACTGGCCCAAAAAGATTGGCATTGAAAGGTGCGTTTCGCAGTGCAACATTAGGCCTTGGCCCAATCTGGCACGCACCTCCTAAAATGCGGTGGCGAGTACGCGCATTCCGGTGATTTCGACGTGTCGTTTGCAGGATTTGCCTTGCCGGCATGAGGAAACAAAAAGGAGTTTGCTAATGAGCGAAGCTGCAACGAAACTGGAACCGAGCGCCAAACCGCACGGGTCGACCGCCAAGCTGGAGCTCGCCGGCAAGACGCACGAGTTCAAGGTGCGAAGCGGTTCCGTCGGGCCTGACGTCATCGATATCGGCTCGCTCTACAGCACCACCGGCGCCTTCACCTACGATCCCGGCTTCACCTCTACGGCCAGCTGCGAGTCGGCCATCACCTTCATCGACGGCGACGCCGGCATCCTGCTGCACCGCGGCTATCCGATCGACCAGCTCGCCGAGCATGGCGACTTCCTCGAGGTCTGCTACCTGCTGCTCTATGGCGAGTTGCCTACCAAGGCGCAGAAAGACGACTTCGACTACCGGGTGACGCGCCACACCATGGTGCATGAGCAGATGTCGCGCTTCTTCACCGGTTTCCGCCGCGATGCGCATCCAATGGCCGTCATGTGCGGCGTGGTCGGCGCGCTCTCGGCCTTCTATCATGACTCGACCGACATCTCGGATCCGTACCAGCGCATGGTCGCCTCGATGCGGCTCATCGCCAAGATGCCGACGATCGCGGCGATGGCCTACAAGTACCACATCGGCCAGCCCTTCATTTATCCGAAGAACGAGCTGAACTTCGCCGCCAACTTCCTGCACATGTGCTTTGCGGTGCCCTGCGAGGAATACAAGATCAATCCGGTGCTGGCGCGCGCCATGGAACGCATCTTCATCCTGCACGCCGACCACGAGCAGAACGCCTCCACCTCGACGGTTCGTCTCGCCGGCTCTTCGGGCGCAAACCCCTTCGCCTGCATTGCGGCCGGCATTGCCTGCCTCTGGGGCCCGGCGCATGGCGGCGCCAACGAAGCGGCGCTCAACATGCTGGGCGAGATCGGCCATGTCGACCACATCCCGGAATTCATCGCCCGCGCCAAGGACAAGAACGATCCGTTCCGGCTGATGGGCTTCGGCCACCGCGTCTACAAGAACTACGATCCGCGCGCCAAGATCATGCAGAAGACCGCGCATGAGGTGCTGGGCGAGCTCGGCATCAAGGATGATCCGCTGCTCGACATCGCCATGGAGCTGGAGAAGATCGCGCTCACCGACGCCTACTTCATCGAGAAGAAGCTTTACCCGAATGTCGACTTCTATTCCGGCATTACGCTGAAGGCGCTGGGCTTCCCCACCACCATGTTCACCGTGCTGTTCGCGGTTGCCCGCACCGTCGGCTGGATCGCGCAGTGGAAGGAAATGATCGAGGATCCGCACCAGAAGATCGGCCGGCCGCGTCAGCTCTACACCGGTGCCGCGGAACGCGACTACGTGCCGATCGCCAAGCGCTGATCGCGCCCGAGCGAACAGATCAAAAAGGCGCCCGCAAGGGCGCTTTTTATTTGATGTGCCGGAGAACGACTTCGGCGGCGATATCGCCGGACGGTCTGTCCGTTGCCATGCGCAGCGCGATCTCGGCGAAACCGTCCTTCTGCCAGGCGCGCATGCCGGTGTCGGAAAATAGCGTCTCCAGTTGCCTGGCGAGGTTCTCCGGCAGGACATACTGGTCGTAAAACTCCGGAACGAGGGTCCGGTCCGAGATCAGATTGGGCAGCAGCGCCGACCAGACGGAAATGAGATGCGGCATGACCAGACGCGCCACGGGATCGAGCTTGTAGCAGGACACCATCGGCACGCCCGACAGGGCCAGCTCGAGCGATACTGTCCCCGAGGCGATCAGCGCGGCATCAGCCTTGCCGAAGGCCTGCCATTTGCGTTCCGGCTCGACGACAATCTCCGGTTTGTCGTCCCAACTGGCGACCGAAGCCCTGACCAGGTCGGCCACATGCGGCACCGTCGGCAAGAGCAGACGCAGGCGATGCCCGCGCTGGCGCAGGATCGACATCGTCT
>NZ_RZOJ01000524.1:0-3521 GCF_003998845.1 Mesorhizobium sp. M4A.F.Ca.ET.022.05.2.1
CCGTTGCCGGCACTGGCCGAGCGGCGGCCCCGCCCCGGTTCGCTGCAGGCGATGATGGAGCGGCGCTACGAGGCCTACAAGACGCATGTGGTGAAACCGTTCTTCCGCGAGCACATCACGCGGCTCGACCGCCAGATCGTGCTGATCGACGCCATGCAGGCGCTGAACGCCGGCCCGGCCGCCATGGCCGACCTGGAGCGTGCCGTCACCGAAATCCTCGCCTGCTTCCGCCCCGGCCGCGGTAATTTCCTCACCGACCTGTTTTCACGGCGCATCGACCGCATCCTGGTGGCGGCAACCAAGGCCGATCACCTGCATCATGTAAGCCATGACCGGCTGCAGGCGATCGTGCGCCGGCTTGCCGACCGCGCGGTGGCGCGGGCGAACTTCACCGGCGCCGATGTTGACGTGGTCGCCATGGCGGCGGTGCGCGCCACCCGCGAGGGCACGGTCAAGCAGGGCCGCGAGACCTTGCCCGTCATCATCGGCATGCCGCTGAAAGGCGAGAAGATCAACGGCGAGACATTCGACGGAAAGACCGAAACAGCCATATTTCCCGGTGATTTGCCGGAGAAAGTCGATGCAGTGTTTCGAGCCTCCGAAACGCAGCCGCCGGACGGCGGCGAGCCGGCGATCCGCTTCGTGCGTTTTCGCCCGCCGAAGCTCGAACGCACGGCCGAGGGCGTGACGCTGTCGCTGCCGCATATAAGGCTCGACCGCGCGCTGCAGTTCCTGATCGGAGATCACCTCGCATGAGCGCGCCCCGCAGACCCGCTGCCTTCCGCATCGAGCCGGAAGCGAGCCAGGAGGCGCCGAAGCGCCACGCCGAGGCGGAGCCTGCGCGCAAACCGCGCGCGGCGAAGGCCGGTGCCGCCGTCGTCATTCCTTCCGAGATCGACGTCTTCGACGAACCGAACCTGGTCGCGGCCGAACCGCCGCCGGCCAGCGCGCCGCGCAAGCGTTCCCTGCTCGCCCGCCTGTTCTTCGGCGCCGTGGGCGTGCTGGTTTCGCTGGCGGTCGGCCTGTGGACGGACCAGCTCATCCGCGACCTGTTCGAACGCGCCGAATGGCTGGGCTGGCTGGCCGCCGGCATGGCGGCGATCGCGGTGTTCGCGCTCATCATCATCCTGGTGCGCGAATTCCTGGCCATTGCCCGCCTCGCCGAGGTCGAGAAGCTGCAACGGCGCGCGCTCGACGCCGTCTCCAGAGACGACCCGAAGGCTGCGCGCTCCGTCGTCGACGAGCTTTCTGCCTTCGTCGCAGCCAAGCCGGAGACCGCGGCCGGCAGGCGCTCGCTCGCCGGGCTGCGCGGCGAGATCATCGACGGCGGCAATCTGGTGCGGCTCGCCGAGACCGAGATCCTCGGCCCGCTCGATGCCCGCGCCAGGGTGATGATCCTCGAAGCGGCAAAGCGTGTGTCGCTGGTCACAGCTGTTAGTCCGCGCGCCCTCGTCGACGTCGCCTATGTCGTGTTCGAGGCCGGGCGGCTCATTCGCCGCCTCTCGGAGCTCTATGGTGGCCGGCCGGGCACGCTTGGCTTCTTCCGGCTGGCGCGCAGCGTCCTTGCCCATCTGGCGGTCACCGGCTCGATCGCCGTCGGCGACAGTTTCGTGCAGCAGATCGTCGGTCACGGCCTTGCTGCGAGGCTTTCGGCGAAGCTCGGCGAAGGCGTCGTCAACGGCATGATGACGGCACGAATCGGCATCGCGGCGATGGAAACGGCCAGGCCCCTGCCCTTCATCGCCGTCAGGCGGCCGGGACTGAGCGATTTCCTCTCCGCGCTGACATCGTTCGCCGCAAGGAAAGACGGTGAAACTTCGGCCTCCGGCAAGTAATCGGTGCGGCCAAGTGACGAAGCATTAACCAATCTTGTTCATGGTCTGACACGTCTAGCAAACAGCGTCCTTGCTGCCGGGTGTCGTCTATGAAAAGTGTAAATCTGTCCTGCGTCCTGTCTTTCGCGGTCGCGGTTGCGGCACCTTTGAGTTTTGCCGAAAAGGCCTTTGGCGCAGAGCCCGACAAGCAGTTCTTCCAGTCGGTCGAAGGCAAGTGGGTCGGCCCGGGCGAAATCGTCGCCGGCAAGTACAAAGGCACGAAATTCACCTGCAATTTCAATGGCACGACGCCTGACGGCAAGACCGGGATGACGCTCGACGGCGATTGCCGGGTCGGCGTGTTCACGCAGAAGATGTCCGCGACCGTCGAACGCAAGGGTCGCGAAGGCTACAAGGGCAACTTTATGGGTGGATCGTCCGGCAATGGGCTCGACATTATCGGCGGCAATGTCGTCGACACCCAGAAGGTCGTGTTCACCATCAACCGCAATCAATTGAACGGTGTCATGCAGGCGCGCATCCCGGACGACAATTCGATGACGGTGACGGTCGCCGTGCGCGTCAACAAGCAGTTGGTGCCGGTGATCGGCATGAGCCTGAAGCGGGTCGACACAGTCGAGGTCGGCTCGATCGCTCCGAACTGATATCCAACAACAGCAACGAAAAAGGCGGCGGCCTCGGGCCACCGCCTAGCCCGTTTCGATTCGGACGCTCAGCCCTTGATGGCGGCGGTCACTTCGTCATAGGCCTTGCAGGCCTCGGCCAAAGTCGAGGCGTCCTTGTACTTGTCCGTCACAGCCTGCACCTTGGCCGACAGGTCGGCTGCCTTGGACGGATCCTTGGTGATCGCTTCCTGCAGCGCGGCAGTCATGTCCTGCGCCTTCTTGGTCGCCATTTCGGCGGTGCACTCAGGCGCCTTCGAGCAGGCCGAACCAGCAAGCGCCGCAACACCCACGGCAACGAGCAAAAACTTCTTCATGTCAGTCATCTCCTCAAAAAAAGGCAGCGGCTTGATCGCCGCTCCCTCCCATGGCCGAAGCCAAGCGTCCCTTAACTGTCGATTGTGGCAGCACGCAACGCGTGCACCGCATAAACTTGTGTAACGCGGCTGCAACACAGGCAGAGGCCGGATTCGTGTTGTTCGCCGCCGGTCGATGCCCCTAGCCTTGCCTCCCGACCCCACGACATGCGAGGAAGCCTGCAGAAACGGAAAAGGCGGCATGGCGGCGGAAACATCGGGCAGCGATCTGATCCAAGTGG
The DNA here is from genome assembly GCF_003998845.1 of Mesorhizobium sp. M4A.F.Ca.ET.022.05.2.1. Lineage (NCBI taxonomy): Bacteria > Pseudomonadati > Pseudomonadota > Alphaproteobacteria > Hyphomicrobiales > Phyllobacteriaceae > Mesorhizobium > Mesorhizobium sp. M4A.F.Ca.ET.022.05.2.1. The sequence continues at coordinate 3,096 of NZ_RZOJ01000524.1, forward strand.
TGGCGCTGCTCGCGGCCGGCGTGGTCGCCGTCCCGATCTTCAAGCGCATGGGGCTCGGCTCCATCCTCGGCTACCTCGCCGCCGGCGTGATCATCGGCCCGTTCGGCCTTAGAGTCTTCTCCGAATCGGAAGCCATCCTTCACGTCGCCGAGCTCGGCGTCGTCATGTTCCTGTTCATCATCGGGCTGGAGATGCAGCCGTCGCGGCTCTGGGGGCTGCGCCGCGAGATCTTTGGCCTCGGCGCGCTGCAGGTCGGCGTCTGCGCGGCGCTGCTCACCAGCGTCGGACTGGCCGGCGGCTTTCCGGTTGCGCAATCCTTCGTCGCCGGCGCCGGTTTCGTGCTGACCTCGACGGCGATCGTCATGCAACTTCTGGAGGAACGCGGCGAGATCGCGACACCCAAAGGCCAGCGCATCGTTTCCATCC
>NZ_RZOJ01000525.1:0-3521 GCF_003998845.1 Mesorhizobium sp. M4A.F.Ca.ET.022.05.2.1
TGGAAGGGCCGGCAAACTGCGCTTCGCGCTGCCCGTGCGCATGCGATCGCAAAAAGATGAAGGCGTCGCCGATCACAAGGCGGTTGAGGTTTCCGGGTCGCCGGCCGAGATCGCGTTGTCGCTGTTGCCCTATGCGGGGCTCGGCATCCATGAATTCATGATCGCCGGCATCGACCGTCCGCGCGAGATCGCGACGGCGGGTCGCGAGACTGTCACGCTTATCGCCAATTCACTGGCGCGTCTCGAGAGCAGCGTGACGCAATCCGGCGCATTGGCGCCGCGCCTGCCATCGGGATCCCGCGCCCGGGCCTGACCGGGTCGTCAGCGCGGCCTGCCGGCAAGCCGCGCCAGCGCTTCGATGACGGCGTCCGAATCCGCCAGCGCGCCGAAGACGCCGTCCTCGACCGTCACCATGTGAAGCGCGGCCTCATGCGCCTGTCTGCCGCCGCTGGCGCAGGCGTCCGCAATCGTCAGGCACTGGAAGTTGCGGTCGCAGGCCTCACGCAGCGTGGTGTGGACGCAGACGTCGGTCGTGCATCCCGTGAACAGGAGATGCGTGATGCCGCGTGCGCGCAGGACCAGCTCCAGGTCGGTATAGGTGAAGGCGCCGTTGCAGGTCTTGTCGACGACGATGTCCTGCGGCGCCACCTCGATATCGGCGACGATCTGGAACCCCGGGCTGGAGCGCAGCAGGATGTCGGTGCCGTCGAGCCCTGCCCGTTGGCGGCGCCATTTCTCGTAAGGCGTCATGTCGGCCATGTCGGCGCGGTAGCCTTGCCTTGTGTGCACGATGGTCAGGCCGGCGGCGCGGGCTGCCGCGATCAGCCGGTTCACCGCCGGCAGGATCGCCCTGAGCGGCGAAGGGTCGTATCCCTTTCTGGCGAAATAGCCGGTCGGCGACAGGAAGTCCTCCAGCAGGTCGATGACCAGCAGCGCGGTGTGTTCCGGCACCAGCCGGCCGTCATAGGGAAAATCGAACGGGATCGCCTTGATCATGGGGGCTTGCCTCACGCAGGGAGCCATCGTGGCCGGAGATGGTATCGCAGTCCATAGCCAGGGTCATGACCCCGCAGAGGCGCCACATTGGCAGCAATGGCGCAATTCGACCGTGCGCCGGGGCCTCATGACATTTTTGTTGATTCAAAAAGTCACCTCATAGTTGACTATTAAACTCATGTTTCTTAGTCAACCGTCGATGGCAGCTGGAAACCGCTTGCCGAGGAATGCGCAAGCCCGAGTTGCAGAAAGGCCAGAGCGTGGCTGGAGTTCAGACTGCCTTCCGTGTCGAAGCGGTGCGTTTCGCCGTCGGCGAGCGGACTCTGCTCGGACCGGTCTCGCTCGAGCTCGAACGCGCGCGCGTCTACGGTCTGATCGGCCACAACGGCTCCGGCAAGTCGACGCTGATCAAGCTTCTGGCGCGCCAGCAGCCGGCAAGCGAGGGCGCGATCAGCTTCGCCGAGCGGCCGCTGGCCGGCTGGAGCGCGCGCGAGCTGGCGCGGGCATTGGCCTATCTGCCGCAGACGACGCCGGCGGCGACCGGGCTTACCGTGCGGGAACTGGCGGCGCTCGGGCGCTATCCCTGGCATGGCGCGCTCGGCCGTTTCGGCCATGAGGACAGGCGGCATATCGAGGAGGCGCTGGCGCTGACCGACATGGCCGGCTTCGCCGACCGTCTGGTCGACGAGCTTTCCGGCGGCGAGCGGCAGCGGGCCTGGCTTGCCATGCTGGTGGCGCAGAATGCCGGCGTCATGCTGCTCGACGAGCCGATCTCGGCGCTCGACATCGCCCACCAGGTCGAGGTGCTCGACCTGGTCAGGGAACTCAGCCGCAAGCGCGACCTTTGCGTCGTCGTCGTGCTGCACGATCCCAACATGGCAGCGCGTTATTGCGACGAACTGATCGCGCTGAAGGAAGGCAGGCTGCTGACGCGCGGCACGCCCGCCGAGATCATGCGGGGCGACATGCTCAAGGGCATTTTTGGCGTCGAGATGGGGGTGTTTTCGCACCCCGTCACCGGCCAGCCCATCGGTTACGTGCAATGATGAAGCGAGGACGAAGCGTGTCCAGACATGGCCTTTTCGCGGCGCTGGCCGCATCGTTGATCCTGGCGGCCGGCGCTGTCGCCGCACAGGAGCAACCGGCGACGCCAGCTCCGGCCGCACAAGCGCCGGTGGCGCAAGCTCCTGCCACCCAAGTGCCGGCCGCACCCGCCACAACCGCTCCGGCCATTGCTGCTCCCGCTGCACCGCAACCGGGCGTTCGGCCGGCTCCGGCACCGTCGACGGCGATTGCGCTGACGCTGCCGCACGATTTGTCGCCCTGGGGCATGTTCATAGCCGCCGACATCATCGTCAAGGCGGTGATGATCGGCCTCGCCTTCGCCTCGCTGGTCACCTGGACGATCTGGCTGGCCAAGTCGCTGGAGATCCTCGCCGGCAAGCTCAGGGCGCGCCGCGCCGCGCAGGCGATCGGCAATGCCGCGACGCTGATGCAGGCCGGGCGCGCGCTCGGCCACAACAATGGCCCCGGCGCGCTTCTGGTGCGCGCCGCAGAGGAAGAGGCCGCGCTTTCTGCCGGCGCGCTCGACCACGTCACCGGCGATGGCCTGAAGGAGCGCGTTACCTCGCGGCTGTCGCGCATCGAGGCAGCTGCGGCGCGGCGCATGTCGCGCGGCACCGGCCTGCTCGCGACCATCGGCTCGACCGCGCCTTTCGTCGGCCTGTTCGGCACGGTGTGGGGCATCATGAACGCCTTCATCGGCATCTCGCAGGCGCAGACCACCAATCTGGCGGTCGTGGCGCCCGGCATCGCCGAAGCGCTGCTCGCCACCGCCATGGGCCTGGTGGCGGCGATCCCGGCGGTGGTCATCTACAACGGCTTTGCCCGCTCCATAGCCGGCTACAGGCAGATCCTCGCCGATGCCGCCGCTGGCGTCGAACGGCTGGTCAGCCGCGACCTCGATTTCCGCACCGTGCCGCCGGCAGGCGCCATCGCGGCGGAGTGAGCGGTCATGGCGGCGCGGATTCGCGAAACGGCCGGCGACGATCTCGAGGAAAGCCACGAGATCAACGTCACCCCGTTCATCGACGTCATCCTGGTGCTTTTGATCATCTTCATGGTCGCGGCACCGCTCGCCACCGTCGATGTCAATGTCGACCTGCCGGGCTCGACGGCGACGCCGGCGCCGCGCCCCGAGACGCCGCTGTTCCTGACGCTGAAAGGCGATCTTACGCTCGCCGTCGGCAATGACAGCGTGCCGCGCGCCATGTTCGCCGCCATGCTCGACGGTCGCACCAAGGGCGACAAGCAGACGCGCATCTTCCTGCGCGCCGACAAGTCGGTTGGCTATGGCGAACTGATGGAGGTGATGAACCTGCTGCGTGCCGCCGGCTATCTCAAGATCGCGCTGGTCGGCCTGGAGACGCTGCCTTCGGCCGATGCGCCAGAGCCAGGCGGAAGCCAGCCATCTGGAGGCCAGCCGACAGCCCCGAGCGGCGGCACGGCACCATGACGGGCGCGAC
>NZ_RZOJ01000526.1:0-3496 GCF_003998845.1 Mesorhizobium sp. M4A.F.Ca.ET.022.05.2.1
GGGTTTTTGGGCGGGGTTTATGATGGCTTGAACTTGTCCGCGCGGCGGACCATATCAAGACAATCGGGAAAAATGCCATCCGGGTTTTTCCAGTTTATGTCGCTCTCTAGAGGACACTGTAACATGAGCCGAATGACGCCCTTTTCGAGCCCGCTTCTCCTGGGCTTCGACACCATGGAAAAGACGCTCGAGCGCCTGGCGAAGTCCGGTGACAGCTATCCTCCTTACAACATCGAGCGCCTCAGCGGTGCCGACGGCATGGCCGAAAGGCTGCGCATCACGCTCGCCGTCGCCGGCTTCGCCGAAAGCGACCTCGATGTCACGACGGAGGAGAACCAGTTGATCGTGCGCGGCCGTCAGACCGACGACACCGAGCGCGAATTCCTTCACCGCGGCATCGCCGCGCGCCAGTTCCAGCGCTGCTTCGTGCTGGCCGATGGCATGCGGGTGATCGCGGCGGAGCTGAAGAACGGCCTGCTGTCGATTGATCTCGACCGGCCGGAGGTCGAGCGGCTGGTACGGAAAATAAACATATCGGTGAAAGACTGATCTTTACCGATGGCTCTCATGCGGGGCGGCCTTGGACGGCGTCCTCGCGCCAAGGAGGCTTGAAATGACCAGAACCGACGAAACCTTGACCATGACCAGTGGCGAATTCGCCCATCTCGGCGAAGGCTCGGTCGCCTATCTCAGGAAAGTCTCGAGCGACGATCTGCGCGGCCGCTTCCCCGGCCTCGGGGAAATCGCGCCCGGCCTGGAACTGTGGGCGCTGTTTGCCGCCAATGGCCAGCCGATCCTGCTTTCGGACGCCCGCGACCGGGCGCTGGCGGGCGCGCTGGAGAACGACCTGACCACTGTCGCCATTCACTGAGCGACCGCTGGCCGTCCGAAATGGCAAGGGCCGCCCAAGGCGGCCCTCTGAAACCTTCAATCCGAAAACTTCAGGCCGCGTGCGAGGCCTGCGTGTCCGACAGCAGTGCGTGGATCGCCACCGCGTCGCGCGTGCCCCTGATCTTGGCCACGGTGTCGGCGTCGCGCAGCACGCGCGCGATGCGCGACAGCGCCTTGAGGTGGTCTGCACCCGCCCCCTCGGGCGCCAGCAGCAGAAACACCAGATCAACCGGCTGGTCATCCAGCGCCTCGAAATCGACCGGCGTCTCCAGCCGGGCGAAGACGCCGGCAATGCGCTTCACCCCGGCGAGCTTGCCATGCGGTATGGCAATGCCGTTGCCGACGCCGGTGGAGCCAAGCCGCTCGCGCTGCAGGATGGTGTCGAACACTTCCCGCTCCGGAATGCCCGAAATCGCTGCCGCCCTCTCGGACAGCAATTGCAGCAGTTGTTTCTTGGAGTTCGCCTTCAACGCCGGCATGATCGCCGGAACGTTGATCAGATCGCTAAGATCCATGCTTAAAAAACCCCTTGTTCGCCCGCCGCAGCCAGTCCTCGCCCCCTCGCGCGGCTGGCTGCTATCCCTGTGCGACTTTGGTCGTGGACGGGTCGATCCAGCCGATGTTCCCATCCGGCCGGCGGTAGACGATGTTGAGATGCTCGTTCCCGGCGTTGCGGAACACGAAGACCGGGCTGTCCTTGGTGTCGAGCTCGATGACCGCGGACGCCACCGACATGGTGCGCAGCGTCATCGTCGATTCGGCAACGACCGCCGGAGCGAAATTCTCCGGCATCTCCTCGTCGTCGTCGGCAAGCGGGGCCATCACCGTATAGGCGATGTCGGTCGGCTCGCCATTGCCGTTGCCGGAATTGTGCGATTTCAGACGGCGCTTGTAGCGCCGAAGGCGGGTTTCGAGGCGATCAGCCGCCGCCTCGAAGGCAAGCGTGGGATCCTGTGCGTCGCCCGTCGCCTGCAATGAGGCGCCGGAATCGAGCCGGATCATGCAGTCGGCCGAAAAGCGCGACCCCGATTTGATGACCGTGACATGCCCTGAAAAACCGCGATCGAAATATTTTCCGATCGCTTCGCCGACACGGTCGTTGATGCGCGTACGGAACGCATCGCCGATATCCATGTGTTTTCCCGAAATGCGCAGTTTCATCTGAAAACTGACCTTCCTTGCTCAGGCTTCAAACTGTCCCGAGTTTATACTCGTGGTCCGCGCGCACAAGCTTTGCGGCGGCGCTCGCGCCGATTTTAAATCCGAACTTTCCGGTTGATCACAAGTTGCCTTCTTGGCCGTCGCGAAGCCTTCGCCGTGACGGTCCCATCCGCTGCGGGCATCAGACCCGCCTCATGCGGGCGGGCTTCTAGACACTTCATTGCAGCTTGTCAATGAAGCTTGAAAACTGTGGAAATCCGGCCGCGCCGCGGCCGTTTTCAGAGCTGCGGTCAGCGCCCGGCGCTGGCGAGCGCGCGTTTTTCACGCCGCCGCTGCACGGAGGAGGGAATGTTCATGCCCTCCCGGTACTTGGCGACGGTGCGCCGGGCGATGTCCACGCCACTTTCCTTGAGCATATCGACGATGGCGTCGTCGGAGAGCACGTCGACGGGCTTTTCCTCGTCGATCAGCTGCTTGATGCGGTCGCGCACCGCTTCAGAGGAATGCGCGTCGCCACCGCCCGCCGAAGCGATCGAGGCAGTGAAGAAATACCGCAGTTCGAAGACGCCCCGCGGCGTCAGCATGTATTTGTTCGCCGTGACCCGGCTCACAGTCGATTCGTGCATGCCGATGGCATCGGCCACCGTGCGCAGATTGAGCGGCTTGAGGTGGCGCACGCCATGGACGAGGAACGCGTCCTGCTGGCGCACGATCTCCGACGCGACTTTGAGGATGGTCTTTGCCCGCTGGTCGAGGCTGCGCGTTAGCCAGTTGGCGTTCTGCAGGCATTCGGCCAGGAAATCCTTCTCAACCTGGTTCTTCGCGTGGCCCGAAACTCTGGCGAAATAGACATTGTCGACCAGGACGCGCGGCAGCGTCTCGGCATTGAGCTCGACCGTCCAGCTTCCGTCATTGGCAGCGCGCACCTCGACATCGGCAACGATGGCGTCGCTGGCGCCGCCCGAAAACGCCATTCCGGGCCGCGGATCGAGCGCGCGGATCTCGGCCAGCATATCCAGGAGATCCTCCTCGTCGACCCCGCAAATGCGCTTCAGCGCCTGGAAATCGCGCCGCGCCAGCAGTTCGAGATTGGCGACCAGCGCCTGCATCGCCGGATCGAGCCGGTCGCGCACCGCAAGCTGCAGCGACAGGCATTCGGCAAGGTCGCGGGCAAACAGGCCGGCCGGCTCGAACGTCTGGCAGATGCCGAGCACCTTGGCCACCGCCGCTTCGCTGGTGCCGAGGCGGGCCGCGATCTCGGCCATGTCGGCGCTTAGATAGCCGGCCTCATCGAGACCGTCGCCAAGCTCGCCGGCGATCAGCCGCGCCGCCGGATCGGCAAAGGCGAGCGCGATCTGTTCGCCGACATGCTCACGCAACGTAATCGCCGTGGCAGCCATGTCACCGACATCGAAACCTTCGGACGAGGACGCTCCCATGCCGC
>NZ_RZOJ01000527.1:0-3478 GCF_003998845.1 Mesorhizobium sp. M4A.F.Ca.ET.022.05.2.1
GCCGACATCCTGCGCGAGATCGACGAGCCGGCGCGTTCCGAACTGCTCGGCACGCTCGCGCCGCCGCTGCGCGCGACGCTGCTTTCCATCCTCGGTTATCCCGAAGGCAGCGCTGCCTCGATCATGACGACGGAGTTCGTCAGCGTGCCGTCGGACTGGACCGTCGGCCGCACGCTCGACCACATCCGCAAGGTCGAGCGCACCCGCGAGACCGTCTATGCGATCTATATCGTCGATCCGCAAACGCACCTCCTTGTGCGCTCGACCGGCCTGCGGCGTCTGATCACCGGCGAGCCTGACGATCCGATCCTGTCGGTGGCGCCGGACCGCGTGCCGGTGACGGTCACGCCGCTGACCGATCGTGAGACGCTGGCGCAGACGATCTCCAAATACGACCTGCTCGCTGTACCGGTCGTCGACCACGGCAAGCTCCTCGGCATCGTCACCATCGACGACATCATCGACACGATGGTCGAGGAGACGACTGAGGACGTGCATCGCTTCGGCGGCATGGAGGCGCTCGACGAGCCCTATATGAAGATGGGCTTCCTCGCCATGATCCAGAAGCGAGCCGGCTGGCTCTGCGCCCTGTTCATCAGCGAGATGCTGACCGCCAATGCCATGCAAAGCTATGAAGGCGAGCTGGAGAAGGCGATCGTGCTGACGCTGTTCATCCCGCTGATCATGAGCTCGGGCGGCAATTCCGGCTCGCAGGCGACCTCGCTGGTCATCCGGGCGCTGGCGCTGCGCGAGATCGGCCTTGGCGACTGGTGGCGGGTGGCCCTGCGCGAACTGCCGACCGGCCTTGTGCTCGGGGCGATCCTCGGCGTCGTCGGCGTCTGCCGCATCACGCTGTGGCAGTATCTCGGCTTCTACAACTATGGCCCGCACTGGGAACTGATCGCGGCGACAGTGGGTGCCGCGCTGATCGGCATCGTCACCTTCGGCTCGCTCTCCGGGTCGATGCTGCCGTTCGCGCTGAAGCGCATCGGCTTCGATCCGGCAAGCGCCTCGGCGCCGTTCGTCGCCACGCTGGTCGATGTCACCGGCCTGGTGATCTACTTCTCGGTGGCGCTGGTGATCCTGCGCGGTACGCTGCTGTAGGCTTGAACATCCCACCGCCGGCTGTCGCCGGCGGTGGGTATCGTCAGACGCGCTCGCCGTTCTTCACCCGGTAGGTCGGCTTGTACATGGTGACCAGTTCTTCCGCCGCCGTCGGGTGCACGGCCATGGTGCGGTCGAAATCTTCCTTGGTCAGTCCTGCTTTCAGCGGAATCCCCAGAAGCTGCGCCATCTCGCCCGCATCCGGCCCGAGGATATGGGCGCCGAGCACCTTCCCCGAGGCACCGTCGACCACCAGCTTCATCAGCATCTTCTCGTCGCGACCGGACAGGGTGTGGCGCATCGGGCGGAAGCTGGCGCGATAAACCTCGATGTCGGCAAAGCGCTTGACCGCCTCGTCCTCCGACAGGCCGACGGTGCCGATCTCCGGCTGCGAAAACACCGCCGTCGGGATGGTGTCGTGGTCGGGCGCGGTCGGGTTGCCCTTGAAGGCGGACTCGATGAAGCACATCGCCTCATGGATCGCCACCGGCGTCAACTGCACGCGGTTGGTGACGTCGCCGATCGCCCAGATGTTGTCGATGTTGGTGCGCGAGTCCTTGTCGACATTGATGGCGCCGGTCCTGGTGAGTTCGATGCCGACCCCTTCCAGGCCCATGTTCTCGGTGTTGGGGATGCGGCCGATGGCAAGCATCACCTGATCGACGGTCAGCACCTTGCCGCCGGTGACGAGCGCGTCCAGACGCCCGTCCGGCCGCTTGCGCACCCATTCCGACACCGCATGGCAAAGGATCTTGATGCCCTTCTTTTCCATGGTCTCGTGCAGTGTGCGCCTGAGGTCCATGTCGAAGCGGGACAGGATCTCCCTGCCGCGATAGACCAGAGTGGTGTCGACGCCGAGCCCATGGAAGATGTTGGCGAATTCGACGGCGATGTAGCCGCCGCCCTCGATCATGATTGCCTTCGGCAATTTCTTGAGGTCGAAAGCTTCGTTGGAAAAGATGCAGTGCTCATGGCCGACGAGGGCCGGATGCGGCGCTGGCCGGCCCCCGGTTGCGATAAGGATCTGGTCAGCGGTGACGGTCCGATCCTCCCCGAGAAGATGCACCACATGCGGATCAACCAGCATGGCGCGCGAATGGAACGTCTCGCCGCCGGCACCTTTCACGTTCTTCTCGTAGATGGCTTCCAGCCGGGCAATCTCCTTGTCCTTGTTGGCGACCAACGTCGGCCAGTCGAAACTGGCCTCGGGCACGCTCCAGCCGTAGCCGGCGGCGTCAGCAAAATGCTCGGGAAATTGCGAGGCATAGACGTAGAGCTTCTTCGGCACGCAGCCGCGAATGACGCAGGTGCCGCCATAGCGGTATTCCTCGGCGATGCCGACGCGCTTGCCGAGCGCCGCCGCGACACGGGCCGCCCTCACCCCTCCGGAGCCGCCGCCGATGACGAAGAGATCGTAGTCGTAACCGGCCATGCGTGGCTCCTTGCCTTCAAAAATGCCTGAGACAGGTAGGCTGCTCATCACCAAAAGAAAAGCCCGGACAAAGCCGGGCTTTCTGGTCCAGCGGCCGTCAGGCCGCGCAGCAAGGCAAATCAGTTCTGCGTGTTGTCGGCCGGCGCATCGCCGTCAGCCGGAGCCGAGCCATCGGCCGGCGCGGCACCATCCGCGGGAGCGGGCGCGGCCGGAGCGGCGGCCTTCGACGCGGCAGCCAGCGTTTCGCCCACCTGCTGGGCGAGGTCTCGGGCGACGCCGTTCTGCCAGATGTCGGCTGCCTTGACGAGATCGCGCGTCACTGCCGGACCGCTGTCCAGCAGCTTCTTGCCCGAATCGGAGCTGTAGAAGGTCGCGATGTCGTTGAGCTCCTTCTCGGAGAACACCTTGGCATAGGCAAGGGCTGCTTCCTTCTCAAGGTCGGCGCGGCGCGCCGCCAGCGCCATCGCCTTCTCGCTGACGGTCTTGCCGATCAGTTCCTGCATGTCGGGGTTCTTCTGGATAAGCTGGTTCTCAAGCGCCGCCGCTGCCTGCGGCAGGATGTTGTCGAACGGGTCGGTGGCATGGATGGCAGCGACGGCGGCGCGCGCAGCCTTCAGGTGCGATTCGGAGACGTCCTGCGCAAACGCCGGCGAGGACAACGCAAGGACAGCCGAAGCCGCCAGAGCGGCCGAGAAGCGGCGAACCCGGTTATGCAACATCATGGTCGATAGAACTCCCTGGTTTTCGGGCGGCATGGACGGTTTGGATGCCGTCGCCGCCGGCGATGATGGCCGCTGACGCCAGCCCGATGAAAAGACCATGCTCGACAACGCCTGGAATGGCGTGGAGAGCATTCGAAAGCGCTCTTGTATCCGGAATGCGGCCAAAAGATGCATCGAGGATAAAATGGCCGCCGTCTGTAACAAATGGCTGGCTCCCCGT
>NZ_RZOJ01000528.1:0-3475 GCF_003998845.1 Mesorhizobium sp. M4A.F.Ca.ET.022.05.2.1
CGTTCGGCCAGCGCCGCTGCCACGTCGGCCGCCTCGAAGCGCTGCGGAATGTGCTGCGGGCAATTGGCATCCCAGGTCGAGACGTTGAACAGGATGACCTGCTCGGGACGCGCCTTGTAGCCTCGCGGCATCAGGCTCGCCGTCAGTTCGGCGTCGCCCTCGACGACACGCGCCCTGCCCCAGACCTTGATGCGCTGACGGTGGGCATAGTCGATCAGGAACAGGAAAGCTTGCGCATTGTCGGCGAGATTGCCCTGGGTGATGAATTGCCTGTTGCCCGTGAAGTCGGCGAAGCCGATCGTCTTCTCGTCGAGCACCTTGAGGAAGCCGGCCGGTCCGCCGCGATGCTGGATGTAGGGCTGACCCTCACCATTGGCGGTCGCCAGGAAGACGCTGGTCTGCGCCGCGATGAAAGCGGCAAGGTCGGGCGTGATGACATCCCGCCAGCCGCCGCGCTCCTCGACGCGGGAATAGGCTTCGCGCGAGCCTTTACGTGCCTGGATCGCCTTGACGCTCGGCGTGAAGGCGACGTCGCTGGCGAAAGCATGGGCGTTCATATGGCGCTGTCCTCCAAAACTGGTGATGCACCCAAACATAAGCCTTCCATATTTCGGATACAGATGGCATATCTGGAATAGCACCTTCCATTTCCTGGAAGATCCATGGATCGCCTCGAGGCCATGTCGCTTTTCGTCGCCGCAGTGGAGGCCGGCAGCCTTTCTGCCGCGGCGCGCCATTTAGGCATGCCGCTGGCCACGGTCAGCCGCAAGGTTTCGGAATTGGAGCGGCATCTCAACACGCGCCTTCTCAACCGCTCGGCGCGGCGGCTGACACCGACCGATGCCGGGCAGGCCTACCTCGCCGCCTGCCGCCGCATCCTGGACGAGGTCGGCGAGGCCGAGCGCGCCGCCGCCGGCGAATACAGCACGCCCAGGGGCGAACTGGTCGTCACCGCGCCGATCGTCTTCGGCCGCCTGCACGTGCTGACGGTGGTAACTGATTTCCTCGCCGCCTATCCCGAGGTGGATATCCGGCTGACGCTGTCGGACCAGATAACCCATCTGCTCGACGAGCATATCGACCTTGCCGTGCGTATCGGTGACCTGCCCGACTCCAGCCTTGTCGCCATCCGTGTCGGCGTTGTCGTCTGCGCAAGCCCTGCCTATCTTGCCGCGCATGGCACACCGCAGACCCCGGGAGCCTTGGCCGCGCACAGCTGCATTACGTTCGAGAACCTCTCAGCCCCCGCCACCTGGACCTTCGCCGACGGCAAGAGCGAGGTAGCCGTGCCGGTCCGCTCCCGGCTTCGCGTCAACACCGCGGAAGCCGCCATCGACGCCGCGATCGGCGGTGTCGGATTGACCAAGGTTCTGTCCTACCAGGTCGCGGTTGCCGTGCGTTCCGGCGCGCTGCAGGCCGTGCTGCGGGAGTTCGAGCCGCCGCCATGGCCGGTGAGCCTCGTCCATGCCGGCCAGGGCCTGCTGCCGGTCAAGCTGCGCGCCTTCCTCGATTTCGCCGCCCCCCGCCTGAAGGAGCGTCTCACGCAGGCAATGTGGTAGGCTCGGGAATCGGGATTGTCCCGACCTCGGCCCGTTTCCTTTTTGCCCGCGCTTGGTGTAACCAACGCACTCGTTCTCACCGGGCCCTTCCCGCATGCTCTATGTCCGCTCGCTGGCGTTCAACTTCGTCTTCTATGTCAGCCTGGTCGTCCAGATGATCCTCTGGACCCCGTACTATTTCCTGTCGCCGCGTCACCGGGCCTGGTTCGTGCCGAAATTCTGGTCGCGGAGCTGCATGTGGCTCTACGACAAGATCGCCGGCACGAAGAGCGAAATCACAGGCGTCGAGAACTTGCCCGAAGGGTCCTTCATCCTGGCGCCGAAGCATCAGTCCTTCTGGGATGCGATCGCCTTTTTCCCTTATCTCGATGACGCGCTTTACATCCTGAAGCGGGAGCTGACCTGGATCCCCTTCTTCGGCTGGTACATCATGAAGATGCGCATGATCCCGGTTGACCGCGGCAGTCGCTCCAAGGCGCTGAAGGCGGTCGTCGCCGCCACCAGAGCGGAAATGGACCGCAATCCGCGCCAGCTCATCATCTACCCCGAAGGCACGCGCCGCGCTCCGGGCGACGAGCCGGCCTACAAATACGGCATCGTCGAGATCTATTCGCAGCTTGGCGTCCCGGTGGTGCCCGTCGCCCACGTCGCCGGCCTCTACTGGCCGCGCCGCAAATTCCTGCGCTATCCCGGCACCATCAAGGCCCGCTTCCTGCCGCCGATCCCGCCGGGACTGGCCAAGGACGAGTTCATGCAGCGGCTGATCGGCGAGACCGAGGCAGCCTGCGACCAACTCCTCGTCGAGGCCTCGCGCGCGCCGAACCCGCCGCCAATGCCGCCGACGGCGGCGAAGCGGCTGGCCGAGCTTGCGGCCGCCGAAAAGGCGAAGGCCTGAACCGCAGCCTCTTGACGCCGGCCCGCCTATGGCCAGGCCGCCAGTGCCGTCGTCAGCACCAGTGTCGCCGCGAAAATCAGGTTGATGATCCGCGAGGCCAGCGGCCGCCGCAGGAAGCGGGCGAAGGCCGCACCGGCGAGAAGCCACAGCACGTGGATGGCGACGATCATCAGCGCGAGCACCACGAGCCTGGTCGAAATTCCGAGATCGGCGACGCCCGACGAAGCGCCGGCGAAGACCGCGGCGATCGCCACATAGGCTTTCGGATTGGCGACCGCGAGCAGGAACCCACCGGCGAATGTCGGAGGCGCCATCCCGCTCTCGCGCGCCGCCAGTGGCGGCGCCGTCGCGATCCTGTAGGCCAGATAGAGGATGTAGGCGGCGGATGCGATCGCCAGCACCGGCGCCATGCCCGGCAGCGAGGCAAAGATCGCCATCACGCCGGACGCCACCACCAGAAGCACCATCGTGGTGCCGAGGATGATGCCCGACGTATAGCGCAGCGAATGGCGCAGGCCGAAGGCGGCGCCGATGGCGGTGACGCTGATGGTCGCCGGCCCCGGACTGCCCATCACCACGGTGGCGGCAAACACCAGCGCCAGCACCTGCTGCCATGGCTGCGTGAGGGACAAGAACCCAGCCATACGCCTTTCCCGCATCCTGTCGCGATGCGGGAACGCTATGCGCAAGCGGCATCCCCGTCTTGAACGATCGTGCAACAGCGGGCGAAACACCGCCGGCCCTGCGGCGCTAGGCGCTGGCCCGGTCCAGCGCCGCGATGTCGTCGGCATCGAGCATCAGCGATGCCGCCCGCACCAGGCCGTCCATCTGGGCGAGCGTCGTGGCGCTGGCGATCGGCGCCGCGATGCCCGGCCGCGCCATCACCCAGGCCAGAGCCACCTCCGCTTGCCTGGCCGAATGCCTTGCCGATACCGAATCGAGCGCGGCGAGGACGCGCATGCCGCGCTCGTTGAGGTAGCTGGCGACATCCTCGCCCCGCTCGCTCTGGCCGAGATCGGCC
>NZ_RZOJ01000529.1:0-3472 GCF_003998845.1 Mesorhizobium sp. M4A.F.Ca.ET.022.05.2.1
TCTGGACGCGGCACCCGGATATTTCCGTCGACCACCTGATCTCCGACGATCCTCGCGACTACCGCCGCGCCGAAGTCGAATTGCGCATTCGCTACGGATTTGGATCGTGGCCGGACGAGAATGCCGAGCTGCTTTTCGACGAGACCATCTACCCCGTTTGCGGGCCTGGCTTTGCGAGCAGGCACCGCGATGCAACCGCGCAATCGCTGGCTGACCTGCCGCTGCTGCATGTTGATTGGGTTGATCCCGACTGGGCCGGCTGGGACGAGGTTTTGCGGCGCGCAGGCGTGCCGCACGGTTCGACCAGAGGTCGGCGCTTCGGCAAGTTCTTCGTGGCGCTGCAGGCCGCCCAGGCCGACCAGGGCGTTGCCGTTGGCTGGCACCGCCTGGTCGAGGCGCAGATCGACGAAGGCAAGCTGGTCAGGCTGACGGATCTGGAGCTGCCGGCGCCGGGCGGCTACTACCTCACCTGGAATGACAACCGCATGCTTTCCCCCGCTGCCGAAAGCCTGCGCGGCTGGATTCGGGAAATAGCGGCACAGGAGCGGGGAAGCTAGAACTCCCCGCCGCGATGCCGCTGCATCTCCCATTGACCAGCCAGACGATCCCTGCCAAACCGCGCCCCCGCATTGTGACAGGCTGTTGCGCGCCGTGTCGGAACAAATCCAATCGGCACTGGTTTCGATCTTGAAGGGACCGCAACGCGAGCGGAAAGATGGTTGAAATTTACAGCTTCGAAATGGACAAGGCGCGGCAGCGTGCCGGCCGCGCGGAACTGGCCCTGGAACGGGCTGAAAAACTGCTGGAGGGGGACGGCAACGTCGCCGTCAATTTGGCCCTGTGCTGCAGGATCAGAGGTGCGCAGCGGCGCGTGAGCGAGGCCAAGGCACGGCTGAAGAAGATCGAGTCCGCCAGAAGACTTCGCACCGGTTGATCGGATCCCTCTTGGATTAGCAAATGTAACTGCGAGCGCGGCGGCGCGTGTGCTAGATTAGGATGTGCTGGTGTTCTCCTGGGAGGAACCGTCGTTGAGTATTGCATCCAAGCTCGCCGCAATGTCGGCGGGGCTGCTCGCTAGGCGTGTAGCCGCCGCCGCTCAACCCACTGCTGCCGTCAAACCCATCCGGTCATCGCTCGCCGACATTCCTCTCCGGCGCCAGCCTCTTCCGTTCAGGCCACGACCGCCGATCCGACCGTGCAGCAATATGTGACCTGAAGCCTGTCAATCGCCGCACTGCTGCGCCTGGTGGCATTGAGTCTATCTATCGACAAGGCTCGTGCCGCCGGCAACCGCCGATCGCAGTTTGCTCGGCGGCATTCCAAATGTCTCCCGGAAAACCCTGGAGAAATGCGACGCGTTCTCGAAGCCGACTTCGATGGCGATGTCGAGCATCGGCACGCTGGTCTCGAGTAGAAGCTGCTTTGCCCGCTCGAGGCGCACCTTCTTGTAGACGAGCGCCGGGGAGGTTTTCGTCTTCTCCATGAACAAGCGTTCCAGCTGCCTTCGCGACAATCCAACCGATGCCGCGATCTCGGATATCGAGATTGTATTCTCGATATGGTTTTCCATCGCAATCAGCGCCGCCTGAAGCCGCGGATCGTTGCATTCGATCGAGAGCGGTCGGCGCGGCTGGATGTGCAAGGCCGGGCGCGCCTTGTCGATCTGCAGGACCTCGAGCGCATTTCTTTCGGCGCGTTCGCTGATATGACGCCTCACGATCGATGCTGCCATGTCCGCGGCACTGCTGCCGCCGGCGCACGATCCCCTCGTCCGATCGAGGTTGAAGATGCGGTCCGACCTGACTTCGTGATCCGGGAAGCGCTGACGGAATGCCTGGTAGTGCAGCCAGCTGACGCAGGTCCGATGGAACTTCATCAGGCCGGCGTCCGCAAGCACGAAGGTCCCCGTGCAGACGCCGATCAATGGCACTTTGCCGGCGGCTGCCTTCTTGAGATAGCGGACCGTCTCGTCGTCGACCGGGAACTCGGTGTTCAACAGCCCGCCGACGACGACGATATAGTCGAACAGACTGGGGTCCACGAGATCCGATGTCGGCGCGACCTGCACGCCGCAGCTGGAGGTGATCAGGTGCCGAGTGCTGGCCAGAACCTGCCAATCGGCAAAGATGCGGCCCGACCGGTCCGCCTCGTCGCTGGCCAGACGCAGCGTATCGACGAACAAGGCGAAGGCTGAAAGGGTGAACGAACGCGCGAGCACAAAACCGATTTTCAGTCGGTTCATCTCGGCAATTCCGCTTGCGGATTTCATCGATCGTTTCCTTCGCTTCGGCCACTTGCGGCTTCGAGGCTCGTCGCCAGCGCTGCTATCCTACCGGCAAAATTGTGGCCATGATGCGGGCGGAATAGTCGCACTGATGCTCCATGAACGACATGACGACCTCAGGCTGAAGCGAGCGGCCTCTACGCAATCTGGAATCCATGGGCCAGGGGATCGCGGTCATCGACGAATATCGTGTTGTGACCGATGATGCGGGCCCAGCCGCCGACGCTTGGCTTGATCCCCTTGAAAGGACCGATGTCGGTCTCCGCCTCGACGCGGCCTTCGAACACCGTGCCGATCAGGCTTTCCTGGCGGAAAATGTCACCGACCTTCAGCCGGCCCTTGCCATGGAGTTGCGCCATGCGTGCCGAGGTGCCAGTGCCGCCCGGCGAACGGTCGATCGCCTTGTCGCCATAGAACACCGCGCCGCGGCCGTCGGCATTGGTGGTTGACGGCTTGTCGCACCAGATGGCGTGGTGCACGCCGCGGATCCTTTCATCGTCGGGATGAACCGGATCGCAGACTGGTTCGAGGGCCTCGCGAAGACTGCGGCTGAGATCCACGATGTCGCTGGCCGATAGACCGTCGAGGCCCCGCCACGACTCTTGCGGCTCAACGACAGCGTAGAAGTTGCCGCCATAGGCGATGTCGACGACGAGCCGGCCGAGGCCAGGGACATCGACGGCGACATCCGCGGCATGGAGGTAACTGGCGACGTTGAACATAAGGACGGAGTCAACGAATTCGCCCGGCTTTTCGTACCGGATATCAACCCGTCCCGCGGGCGTCTCGATGGAAAGCCTGTCCGGGACTCGGGGCGTCACCAGGCCTTCCTCGAGCGCCGCCGTCACCAGTCCGATCGTGCCGGCGCCGCACATCGGCAGGCAGCCGCTGACCTCGATGAAGATGACGGCGAAATCGCAGTCCTCGCGATATGCCGGGTAGATGATCGCGCCCGACATGATGTCGTGTCCACGCGGTTCGAACATCAGTGCCTGCCGGATCCAGTCATGATCGCGCATGAAGAGTTCACGCCTCTCGGCGATCGGGGCGTGGGGCAGCAAGGGGCCACCCCCTGCAACGAGCCGAACCGGATTGCCGCACGTATGGGAATCGATGCAGAAGAAGCTGCGGCGCATGCTCTCTCTCTTTGCCGTACCGGCTCAACTTTCACATTGCGCGGCCAGGGCT
>NZ_RZOJ01000052.1:0-24275 GCF_003998845.1 Mesorhizobium sp. M4A.F.Ca.ET.022.05.2.1
GAGGAACAGCAGCCTGGCGCCCGGCGCGATCCGGCAGTCACGCCGCGCGACGTCCAGCGCGAAGGGAATGGAAGCGGCGACCTGGTTGCCGTAGCGGGCGGAGATGTCGACGAGTTTCTCCGGCGCGAAGCCGGTCTGGCGCGCCATATGCGCCAGCGCGAACGGGCTTGCCTGATGCGGCACGACGAGGTCGACATCCTCGCGCCGCCAGCCGGCGCGCTGCAATAGCTCGGTGACGAAGCCGCTGAAGTGGCGCGAGGTGACGCGAAACAATTCCTTGCCGTCCATGTGGAACAGGCTGTGGCGGGCAAACTCCTCCGGCTGGCGATTGAAGTCGAAACGCGTGCCGCCCGAGCCGATGCCGCAGGCCTCGTAGGCCGAGGGATAGGTGCGCATCAGACTGGCGACCACCCTGCCCTCACCCGGTCCGCCTTTTTGCAAAATCGCCGCTGCCGCGCCGTCGCCGAATAGCGCCGCGACCTCCGGTTGCTCCTTCCAAGGCAGAGCCCGCGAGGCGATCTCCGAGGAGAACACCAGCGCCGTGCTGAATTGCCCGGCCTCGACCAGGCGCGAAGCGGTTTCGAAGGCGGTGAGGAAGCCGAGGCAGGTGCTGTTGACGTCAAAGGCGGCCGCCGAGCCGTCAGCAAGGCCGAGGCGTTGCATGACCAGCGGCGCGGTCGCGGGCAGCGGCTGGTAAGGCACGCCGCAGCCGCCGATGATCAGGTCCACCGCGCCGGGTTTAACCCCTGCATCGGCGAGTGCAATGCGCGCCGCGGCGCAGGCCAGATCGATCTGCGTTTCGCCCTCGCAGACATAGCGCTCGACGACACCGGTGGCGGCTTCGAGCCGGCCCTCGGCAAGGCCAAGCCTTTCCTCCAGTGCGCGCGAGGTCACGCCCCCTGCCGGCACCGCCCCGCCGGTTCCGATGATTTTGATCCGCATCCTCACCCCATCGTGAGCTTGCGTGCATCTAATGCATAAAGCGGTTCAGGTGCGATAGCCATGATGCCGGCCAGAGGTGAAGGCTAGCCGGACGGGAGTCGCTTTCGCGCTGATACCGTCCGTCGGCGCCGCCCCTCATTGCCCTACCGGGCATTTCTCCCCGTTTGACGGCGAGAAAGGCGCCATCACGGCTGGTTTCGCCAACTGCGGGCGTTGCAGGATGAGCCAACGGCGCGGCCATCCTCTTCCCCCTTCACCATACGGGGAGAAGGTGCCGGCAGGCGGATGAGGGGCGGCGCAGTATGGAACCTACGCCTTGCGCTCCCAGCGGCGGTCCGGCGTCTGCTGCCAGTAGGTCACGGTGTGGCCGGCTTCCTTGATCGTCTTCCAGTGGCCGCGTGCGCCTTCCAGTTGCGCGGCGTCATGGCCGTCGAACAGGAACACGGCGCGCTCGTACCCCGACAGGTCGGCGGGCGCCGCGCCGTCGACCAGGAAGCGTATCTGCGCGGCGTTCGGGTTGCCCTCCCCCGTTGTGAGCAGGATCGGCTGCTCGGCCGGATAGGCTTCGCGGTCGGTGGCGTGCGCCAGGAAGGAATCGTCGCGGAAGATCCACAGATGTTGGTCGAGCGCGTCGCGCCGCTCCTCGGTGCCGGTCTGCACCACGGCGCGCCAGCCGCGATCGACACTGCGCTCGAGCAGCCCCGGCAGCGCCTCCTCCAGCGTCGATTCGGTCAGATGGTAGAACAGGATTTCGGCCATGATCGCGCCTCGAACGGCCTTATCCCTCGTAGTGGTCGCGCACGAGACGGTCGAGCAGCCGCACGCCAAAGCCCGAGCCCCAGGACTGATTGATCTCGCTCGGCGGCGAGCCCATCGCCGTGCCGGCGATGTCGAGATGCGCCCACGGTGTCTCCTTGACGAAGCGCTGCAGGAACTGCGCGGCGATGATGGCGCCGCCGTAGCGGCCGCCGATGTTCTTCATGTCGGCATTCTTGGAATCGATCAGCTTGTCGTATTCGGCGCCCAGCGGCATGCGCCACAGCCGCTCCTGCGTCGCTTGCCCGGCGCCCGCCAGACGGTCCGCCAGTTCGTCATTGTTGGAGAACAGGCCGGCATAGTGCTGGCCGAGCGCGACCATGATGGCGCCGGTCAGCGTCGCCAGGTTGATCATGAATCTCGGCTTGAAGCGGTCATTGGTGTACCAGAGAGCGTCGGCCAGCACGAGGCGGCCTTCGGCATCGGTGTTCAGAACCTCGATGGTCTGGCCCGACATCGAGGTGACGATATCGCCGGGGCGCTGGGCGTGGCCGTCGACGGCATTCTCGACCAGGCCGATGACGCCGATGACATTGGCCTTGGCCTTGCGGGCGGCAAGCGCGTGGATGAGCCCTGTGACGGCCGCGGCACCGCCCATGTCGCCTTTCATCTCCTCCATGCCTGATGCCGGCTTCATCGAATTGCCGCCGGTGTCGAAGGTGACGCCCTTGCCTATGAAGGCGACCGGCGCGTCCTTGGCCTTGCCGCCCTTCCAGTGCATTACGGCCATGCGGGCGCCGCGCGGCGAGCCTTGCGCGACGCCGAGCAGCGAGCCCATGCCGAGCTTCTTCATCTCCTTCTCGGTCAAAATCTCGACCTCGACACCGAGTGCCTCGAGTTCCTTGGCGCGCGCGGCGAACTCCACCGGGCCAAGCGCATTGGCCGGCTCGTTGACGAGATCGCGCGCGAGAAGCACGCCGCCAATCACCGCCGCCTCGTCGGCAAAGGCCTTTTTCGCAGCCGTGGGGTCGGCGCAGTGGATCGTCACCTTGACCGGCTTCTTCGGCTCGTCCTTGTCCTTCTTGGTCTTGTACTTGTCGAAGGAATAGCTGCGCAAAAGAATGCCCGCGGCGACGTTGGCGGCCTGCCTGCCGCCGGCCTCAGTGCCCGGAACATCGAACACGACGGCGACTTCGGTCGCCTTGCGCAGCGAGGCGGCAATGGTGCCGCCGAGCCTCAGCCATGCCTGGTCGTCGAGGGCGGAAGCCTTGCCGGCGCCGACCGCCACCAGGCGGTCGATCGAGGTGCCCTCCGGCGCCAGCACCTCGGCGACGGTGCCGAACTTGCCGGAAAAGTCGGCCACCGGGAACGCTCGAGCGAGCGCGCCGGCCGGGTCGCAAGCCTTGCCGGCTTTGCCTACGGCACCGTCGTCGGCCGCCAGCACGAAGACGCTGCCCCTTTTCGGCGCGGCGAATTTGGCGAAGGCAATAGAGGGTGTCGAATTCATCAGAACCTGCTTTCGGGGGTAGGTGCCGGACAACGGCTTTCAAGAGTGCGCGACATTTGGTCGTTTTCCATCATTTGGCAAGACTTTGGCCGAAATCGCAGCCTATATCGCCGCCGCAACCATCAGTGGATTCGTCGCGGCATGGCCCCGATCTCCTGCCGTAACATATTGTTAACCATCAATGTTTTGCATTTCTTATGCATTGCCCTCGACACTCCGGCCGGCCGGGGCGCGTGATGTGGAACAGGAACCAGGTCGAGGCGCCAATGCAGCCAGTTGTACTGCCGTCGCCGGATGACTACCTTGTCGGCGGGCATGATGCCGTTCGGCAAAATCGAGAAAGCCTTCATGAAGGTCGTTGAACGCTACATCATGCGTCGCGCATCGACGGTGTTCCTCGCTGCGCTGACCTGGACGCTGGCGATCGTGTGGACGACCCAGGTGCTGGCCAAGATCGATCTCGTCACCGACAGCGGCCAGTCGGCGCTGACCTTCTTCGAGGTCGCGGCGCTGATCATCCCGTCGATCATCCCGATCGTGGTGCCGTTCGCGCTGGTGGTGGCGGTGGCGCAGACGCTGAGCGTCATGAACACCGATTCGGAACTTGCCGTGATCAACGCCGCCGGCGCCTCGCGCTGGACGATCGGGCGGCCGATCCTGCTGCTGGCGCTCGCGGCCAGCGTCCTTTCCTTCGCCGTCGACAATGGCGTCGACCCCTATGCCAGGCAGAAGAACCGCCAGCTGGTGGCCTCGTCACGCGCCGACCTTCTTTCGCTGATCATCCAGGAAGGCACGTTTCGCAAGATCGACGACGGCCTGTTCCTGCAGGTCGGCGAACGCCTCCCGGACAACAGGCTCGGCGGCATCTTCGTGGCCGATTCGCGCGAGGAAGGCGCCAACCTGATCTACTACGCCAAGTCTGGCAGCATCATCGAAAAGGGCGACGAGAAGGTGCTGATGATGAATGACGGCGTCATCAACCGCAAATCGCTGACCGGCGACCTGTCGGTGATCCGCTTCACCTCCTACGCCTTCGACCTCTCTGCCTTCATGTCGGCGGCGAACGAGATCACGCTTCTGCCGAAGGACCGCACGACGCAGTATCTGCTCAACCCGGATCCCAACGACAAGATGTTCCAGCGCAAGCCGGCCAGCTACAGTGCCGAGCTCGACCAGCGCTTGTCCGAATGGTCCTACCCTCTGGTGTTCGCGCTGATCGCGCTGGCGGTGGCGGGCGACGCGCGCTCGCACCGGGAAGCGCGCATCCACCCGTTGATCACGGCCATCGCAATCGCCCTCTTCGTGCGCTGGCTTGGCTTCTTCGCCGCCGGCAAAGCCGACAAGGTGCCGCTCTATGCCTATATGGTCTACGGCGTGCCGATCGTGGCCTCGGCTGTCGCCACCTGGTTCATCGTTTCCTCGAGGTCGATGGAGCTGCCGGCAGCCTGGGCGGACTGGATGACCAACCTCGCCGGCCGCGTCGGCGAGACTTGGACCGCCGTCAAGCTGCGTCTTTCCCGGCGCGCCTCCGGCCAGAGGGTATGACGATGGGCTGGACGCTGGGCCGCTACTTCTTCTTCCGCTATGTGTCGATCACCATCTGGTTCTTCCTCGGCCTTCTGGCGCTGGTGTTCCTGATCGACTTCACCGAGCTGTCCGGCCGCACCACTGGCCTGCCCGGCTTCACCTATGGCACCGCCTTCGCCATTTCGGCGCTGAGGATGCCGATGATCATGCTGCAGACCGTGCCGTTCGTCGGCCTGTTCTCAGCGATGGCGACGCTGGTGTCGCTCAACCGCAAGTACGAGCTCGTCATCGCGCGCTCGGCCGGCGTCTCGGCTTGGCAGTTCCTGCTGCCCTGCTGCATCGGCGCGCTTCTGTTCGGCGTGCTGTCGGTCGGCGTGCTCAATCCCATCGCGGCGCACGGCTTCTCCTGGTCCGAGCAGATGGAAAACAAGTTGCGCGCCGGCAATTCCAACGCCGTCCCAGCCGACACGACGCCTTGGATACGGCAAAAGACCGCTTCCGGTGACACCATCATCGGTGCCCGGGCGATCCTCAACCAGGGCCTGGAAATGGCCGACGCGGTCTTCTTCGTACTGGACCAGCAGGGCAATATCGTCGAGCGCAAGGACGCGGCGCGCGCCTTCCTGCGCGATGGCTATTGGGAACTGCAGGACGTCAAGGTGTTCAAGGACGGCAATATCCGCCCGGCAACATCCGATCGGGTCGAGACCAACCTCAAGCCCGAATTCGTGCAGGAAAGGCTGGCGCGCCCGGAAACCATCCCCTTTTACGACCTGCCCGGCAAGATCGAGGTTGCCCGATCCTTCGGGCTGAAGGCAAATGCCTTCGCCATGCAGTTTGATTCGCTGGTGGCGCTGCCGTTCCTCCTCGTCGCCATGACGCTGATTGCGGCAACAGTTTCAATGCGATTTGCGCGTATGGGGCAGTCGGCAACGATGATTCTGGGTGGCGTCCTCGCCGGCTTTCTGCTTTATGTCGTTTCGGTATTGGTCAAGGCATTCGGCGTGGCGGGATTCGTCCCTACGGCGGTGGCCGCATGGGTTCCGGTTGTCGTGGCTATGTTCTTCGGGGTGACATTTCTGCTATACAAGGAAGACGGCTAGTGAGGGAGGCGGTTTTGCGCAGCCATAGGCAGGCCGGTTTGGCACGCCTTTATGGGGCGAGCGCCTTGGCATGTCTGTTCGCCTGCGCGGCGCCGATGGCACCGGCGCTGGCGCAGGACGTCACCGACATGGCGACGAAGGTTCCCTCCGGCACGCAGATGCTGCTTGCCGCCGACACGCTCGTCTACAACAACGACAACAACACGGTGACCGCCGTCGGCGGCGTGCAGATCGACTACGGCGGCAACAAGCTCGTCGCCCAGCGGGTGGAATACAACCGCAACACAAAGCGCCTCGTCGCCAGCGGTGCGGTCGAGCTGATCAACAGCGACGGCACCAAGATCAATTCCGACCATATCGATATCACCGACGACTTCGCCGACGGCTTCGTCAACGCGTTGCGCGTCGAGACCGTCAACAAGGCCTATTTCGCCTCCGAAAGCGCGGAGCGCATGGGCGGCGTGCTGACCACCTTCCACAACGGCGTCTACACGGCTTGCGAACCCTGCGAGGACAAGCCGGACAGCGCGCCGACGTGGCGCGTCAAGGCGCGCAAGATCATCTGGAACGGCGAGAAGAAGACGGTCCGCTTCGAGAACGCGAATTTCGAGTTCTTCGGCTTCCCGCTCGGCTATCTGCCGGCCTTCGAGATCGCCGACCCGACGGTGAAGCGCAAGAGCGGCTTCCTGATCCCCGGTATCGTCTACAAGAGCGACCTCGGCATCGGCGTCAAGGTCCCCTACTACTTCGCCCTGTCGCCGACCTACGACCTCACCGTCACCGGCACCGGCTACACCAAGCAAGGTTTCCTCGGCGAGGCCGAGTGGCGCCAGCGCTTCAACAATGGCGAATACAGCCTGAAGATCGCCGGCATCCATCAGCAGGATCCCGACGCCTTCATCGACAGCGGCATCCGCAATGTCGATTCGGGCGCGGCGGGCGATCCGAACAAGTTCCGCGGCATGATGGGCACCAAGGGCCAGTTCGCCATAAATGAGCGCTGGAACTTCGGCTGGGACGTGCTGCTGCAGAGCGACAAGAATTTCTCACGCACCTATGCGATCGACGGCTACAGCGAGACCGTTCACCAGTCGTCGGTCTACCTGACCGGCCTCAACGACCGCAATTATTTCGACATCCGCGCCATGCGCTTCCAGGTGCAGGAAAACACGCTGGCCAGCGACCCGTCGGCGCGCAGTGGCCAGCAGCCCTGGGTTTTGCCGTCGCTCGACTATGCCTATATCCCCGATATGGCCGTGGCCGGCGGGCAATTGTCGATCAATGTCAATGCGCGGGTCATCAGCCGCGACTCTCTCGATGAATCCTTCACCGAGGCCTATAATTCGAGCACGCCCACGCTGCGCGTCCCCGGCATCGCCGGGCAGAATGGTCGCATGACGGCCGAAGCCGAATGGAAGCGCACGTTTACCACCGATGGTGGCCTGCAACTGACGCCGCTCCTGGCGCTGCGAGGCGACGCCAGCTATCTCAACGCCGACTCGGCCTCGCTCGCGGCCATAAACGAGATGGCTGCCAATCCCCTGATAGCCACCACCGCTGACATGAAGTCGTCGCTCGCCCGCTACATGGCGACCTTGGGTCTGGAAATGCGCTGGCCGGTCCTGTTCTCGATGGCGAACTCCAGCCACATCGTCGAGCCGATGGCGCAAGTGTTCGTGCGTCCCAACGAGCAGTATGTCGGCGGCCTCGCCGTTCCCAACGAGGATGCGCAGAGCTTCGTCTTCGACGCCACGACGCTGTTCGAGCGCGACAAGTTCTCCGGCTATGACCGCATGGAAGGTGGTACGCGCGCCAATGTCGGGTTCCGCTATTCCGGCGCCTACGGCAATGGCTGGAGCACCAACGCCATCTTCGGCCAATCCTACCAGCTCGGCGGCGAGAATTCGTTCACCGCACCCGACCTGGTCAATGTCGGCGCTTATTCTGGCCTCGACAAGCCGACCTCCGACTATGTCGGCCTGATCGGCTTCAACAGCCCGAGCGGCTTCTCCGGCTCGCTCAGCGGCCGCTTCGATGAGCAGACCTTCGACGTGAGGCGCGCCGAGGTGAAGGCCGCCTATTCCGGCCTGCCGGTTTCGCTCACCGCCAAATATGCCTTCATCCAGGCGCAGCCGCTCTACGGCTTCGAGACCGATCGCCACGAAGTGACGCTCGGCGCCTCGACGCACCTTGCCGAGAACTGGCGCGTCTTCGGCACCGGCACCTACGACCTGAAGCAGAGCGTTCTGGTCAAGGACGGAGTCGGTTTTGCCTACAATGATTCCTGCTTTACGTATCTGATGACGTTCTCGGAATCGCGCGACCTTGCGACCAAGGAAGTGTCGCAGAATGTCGGCTTCAACCTGTCGTTCCGTACACTTGGCGATTTCGGTTCGTCGACAAGCGCCATCGACACCATCCAGTGACGGCGGGCCAACGACATGGTTTCGCCGCATAGGGCTGGCAGGGGTCTCAGTTACATTGCGCGTGCCCGCGAAATCGAAGCGATTTGCGGAAAGGATCATGCGCCAAATCAGGTACTGCAGTGTCCGTTGCGGGTCCGAGGGGACGCGCGGCGCTGTCGAAGCGGGACAGAATTGGGATAGGTGAGATGAGGAAATTCCTGTTTTCAGCAGGCTTCGCGCTGCTGGTGGCGGCGACCTCGGTTTCGATCATGGCGACGACGCCGCCTGCCTTCGCCAGCACGATCAAATATGTCGTCAACAACATACCGATTACCACAGGCGACATCGCGCACCGGGCCGCGTTCCTGAAGCTGCAGCACAAGAAGGGCGACGCCGGGCAGGAGATGATCGACCAGACGCTGCGCCTGGCCGAAGCCAAGCGGCTCGGAATCCGCATCACCGACGCCCAGGTCGACGCCGCCTATCAGCGCTTTGCCACCACCAACAAGATGCAGCTCAAGCAGCTCGACGGTATCATGGCACAGTCGGGCGTGACCAAGGAGCACTTCAAGGACTTCATCCGCACCCAGATGGCCTGGAACCAGGCGCTGGCGGCCCGCTATCGCTCCGGCGAGGGCGGCGCGGTGACTGAGCAGGACGCAGTGCGGCGGATGCTGGACAAGGGCGGCAGCAAGCCGACCGCCATGGAATATATGCTGCAGCAGGTGATTTTCGTGGTGCCTGCCTCGGAGCGCAGCGCGACGCTCGCCAAGCGCAAGCGCGAGGCCGACGCCATGCGCGCCCGCTTCAATGGCTGCAACACCACGCGTGAATTCGCCAAGGGGCTGATCGACGTAACCGTGCGCGATCTCGGCCGTGTGCTGGCGCCGCAATTGCCGGCTGACTGGGCCGACCAGATCAAGGCGACCAAGGTCGGCGGCGCCACCGCCACGCGCGAAACCGAGCGCGGCATCGAGTTCATCGGCATCTGCTCGTCGCGCGAAGTGTCCGACGACAAGGCAGCGCAGATGGTGTTCCAGAGCGAGGGCGGCAACGACAAGGACGCCGACGAGCTTTCGAAGAAATATGTCGACGAGCTGCGGAAGAAGGCCAAGATCGTCGAGCGCTAGATTGGCAGGGTTTTGGGCGTGAGTGAACGAGACGACAGAGCCACCTCCTGTCCATACCCGGGCAGATCGCCCCGCAAGACGACCTAGACATGCGCAAGACCGATGCCCCGCTGGCCGTGAGCGTTGGCGATCCTTCCGGCGTCGGCCCGGAAATCGCCATCGCAGCCTGGCTCGCCGGTGAAAGTGCCGGCGTGCCGCCCTTCTACCTGCTTGCCGATCCGGCCCTGATCTCGGCGCGAGCGCGCCATATTGGCGCCAGCATAGCCATCGTCGAAACGCTGCCTGCGCAGGCCGCGCGGATCTTTTCCCGGGCGTTGCCGATCATCCCGCTCGACGCCGGCCATGTCGACAATCCCGGGCGGCCCGACACGGCCAATGCCGCCGGCACCATCGAGGCCATCGACCGCGCAGTGGCCGACTGCCTTGCCGGGCGCGCCGCGGCGGTGGTCACCTGCCCCATCGCCAAGAAGCCGCTCTACGATGCCGGCTTCCGCTTTCCCGGCCACACCGAATATCTGGCGCATCTGGCGGCACGGCAGACTGGCGTCAAGGTGACGCCGGTGATGCTGCTTGCAGGCCCGGAGTTGCTCACGGTCCCGGTCACCATCCACATCGCGCTCGCCGATGTACCCAAGGCGCTGACAACGGAGCTGATTGTCGCCACCGGACGCATCACCGCCGCCGATCTTGAGAACCGCTTCGGCATCGCCAGGCCGAGGCTCGCGGTCGCCGGCCTCAACCCGCATGCCGGAGAGGGCGGCACGATAGGGCTGGAGGACAATCTGGTCATCCGTCCGGCGATCGAACAACTGAAGGCGGAAGGCATCGATGCGTTCGGGCCGCTGCCGGCCGACACCATGTTCCACCCGCGGGCGCGGGCCGGCTATGACGCGGCGCTCTGCATGTACCACGACCAGGCGCTGATCCCGGCCAAGGCGCTGGCCTTCGACGAGGCAGTCAACGTCACCCTCGGGCTGCCCTTCATCCGCACCTCGCCCGACCACGGCACCGCCTTCGACATTGCCGGGCAGGGAATTGCGCGCGCCGACAGCCTGATCGCGGCACTGAAGCTCGCCCGCCGGCTGGCCGACAGCGGGGCGGAGGCTGCCGCCGCATGAGCCGCATCGCGATGAGCCCGGCCGCATGACGATCGACGGCCTGCCGCCGCTGCGCGAGGTGATCGAGCGCCATGGGCTGCAGGCAAAGAAGGCGCTCGGCCAGAATTTCCTGCTCGACCTCAATCTGACCGGCAAGATCGCACGCGCCGCCGGCGACCTCGCCGACACCACCGTGATCGAGGTCGGACCCGGCCCCGGCGGATTGACGCGGGCGCTGCTGTTCAATGGCGCCAGGCGGGTCGTCGCCATCGAGCGCGACGAGCGCTGCCTGGAGGCGCTGGCGCAGGTCTCCAATCACTATCCCGGCCGGCTGGAGGTCATCCCCGGCGATGCGCTGAAGACGGATTTCGCCGCGCTTGCCGGAGATGCCGGCGGACCGGTGAAGATCGTCGCCAACCTGCCCTACAATATCGGCACGGAACTCCTGATCCGCTGGCTGACGGTTTCCGAATGGCCGCCCTTCTACCAGTCGATGACGCTGATGTTCCAGCGCGAGGTGGCCGAGCGCATCACCGCTGCCCCAGGCAGCGACGCCTATGGGCGGCTCGGCGTGCTGGCCGGCTGGCGCACGCAGGCCAGGATCGCTTTCGACGTGCCGCCGCAGGCCTTCACCCCCCCGCCGAAGGTGACGTCGTCGGTGGTGCACCTGGTGCCGCGCGCAACACCCTTGCCGGTCGAGGCAAGGAAGCTCGGCCGCGTCACCGAGGCGGCTTTTGGTCAGCGCCGGAAAATGCTGCGGCAAAGCGTGAAAAGCCTGGGCGGCGAGGCCTTGCTGGTGCGCGCCGGCATTGATCCGACCCGCCGCGCCGAGACGCTCGATGTCGAGGAATTTGTAAGGCTGACGAACGCGATCTGATGCGCTCTTTCCATCTGCACTTGCGCGAGAAAGGGAGAATCAGCGCCTGCGGAAATGCGCGACCGCTTCGGTCAGCGCCTTGGGATCGACGGGCTTCGACAGTCTGGGCGACTGCCGGAACGCATCGGGAAAGACGCTCGAGCTGTCGTAACCGGTCAGGAACAGGAAAGGGATGCCGCGCGAAGCCAGCAACTCGGCTATCGGAAAGCTCCGTTCGCCGTTCAGATTGACGTCCAGGACGGCGCCGTCCAGCTCGATGCCATCAATCTCCTGCAGGGCCTGTTCGACCGAGGCGGCGGGGCCGATTACCAGGCAGCCCGAATCCGTC
Source organism: Mesorhizobium sp. M4A.F.Ca.ET.022.05.2.1 (assembly GCF_003998845.1). Lineage (NCBI taxonomy): Bacteria > Pseudomonadati > Pseudomonadota > Alphaproteobacteria > Hyphomicrobiales > Phyllobacteriaceae > Mesorhizobium > Mesorhizobium sp. M4A.F.Ca.ET.022.05.2.1. The sequence continues at coordinate 11,673 of NZ_RZOJ01000052.1, forward strand.
AACTGATCCGAAAGGTCGAGCGCGACCAGGAACGCATCCTCGACGACGAGAATGTGCAGACCGGAAAGAGACGTTTGCTCATTCATACCTTGCCTGGAGCAGGCAGGGACAAATAGTCGATCATTTCCGACTTGGGCAGTGGAATGCGCAAAAGGCACTCCAACCCGGAGGGTTTGAACTGCAAATCGACATTTCCACCTAGCTCGTACTCCAAACTCTGCTGGATGAAAGTGGTTCCAAAACTTCTTTTCGGCGGCCCCTTCACCTTCGGCCCGCCGCTCTCCTTCCAGTCGATCGACAGGGTTTCCGAGCCTTCGATGCGCCAGGAAACCTCCACGCGGCCCTTTTCAGCGGAAAGCGCGCCATATTTGGCGGCGTTGCTGGCCAGTTCGAAGAACACCAGGCCGAGCGTGGCCGCCGCGCTCGCATTCAGCCGGAACACCGCTCCATGAACGTCGAGGTTCTGGCCGTCCTTGCCGCCGTAGGAAGACAGCGTCGCCCGCACCAGATTTTCGAGGTCGGCGCCTCCCCATTGATAGGAAGCCAGCAATTCGTGCGTGCGGGCCATCGCCTGCAGGCGGGCGTGGAAGGCGCTCGCGAAATCGTCGAGCGAACCCGATGAACGCACCATGCGCGAGGTGAGCGCCGTGACGGTGGCGAGGATGTTTTTCACGCGATGCTGCAATTCGTGCAGCAGCCGCTCCTGGTTGCGCTCGGCATCCTTGTGGCTGGATATGTCGATGACGGCGGCGATCGCGCCGCGCACATTGCCGAATTCGTCGAACAGCGGGTTGGCCGACATCGTCACGTCGACGTTGTCGCCATTGGCGCGCGCGATCCGCGCTTCAAAACCGGGAATGGCCTTGCCTGTCCGCATCACCTTCAGCAAGGGTTGATCGGCGGCGCCCACCGCGCTGCCGTTCATCATCAGCGGCAGGACGGCGGGCATGGAACTGAGCTTGTCGTCTGTGGCGGGCCGGCCTGCGAGCTCCACCGCATGGCGATTGGCGCGGATCTCCTCGCCATTGCCGTCCTCGGCGATGAAAATGCCGACCGGCACGAGATCGAGGAGGGTCTCCAGGCTGTCGACACGATTGCGCAGGTCATGCGAGAGCGCGCCGATCTTCTCCTCCGCCTGCGCTATCTGCGTGACATCGACAAAAGTGACGACCACGCCGGCGATGACATTGTCAACGGTGCGGTAGGGCAGCACACGCATGATGTAGCGCCGACTGCCTTCGGCACCCTCGATCTGACGCTCGATGGTGCCCAAACGCCGCAGAACCTGCTCGATATCGGCCTGCAGGCCGTCGGCGGCAAAGCGTGGGCGCACATGCGCAAGCGGCCGGCCTACGTCGCTTTCGACCAGCCTGAACAGATCCCGCGCCGTTGGCGTGAAACTCTTGATGCAGAGGTCGCGGTCGAGGAACACGGTCGCGATCTGCGTGCTCTCCAGAAGATTGGCCATGTCGTTGTTGGCGCGGCTGAGCTCGTCGACGCGGATGTTGAGCTCGGCGTTGACGGTCTGCAGTTCCTCGTTGATCGACTGCAGCTCTTCCTTCGAGGTTTCCAGCTCCTCGTTGGACGACTGCAGCTCCTCATTGATGGAAGACAGCTCCTCGTTGGAGGACTTCAGCTCCTCATTGGAGGATTCAAGCTCCTCCGTCGTGATCTGCAGGCGCTCCTTGGTTTCCCGGAGCTCCTTTTCGAGTTGGCTGACATTGGCGCTTTCGACGTCGTCGGTGGTGTGGACGGGCTCGCTTTCGGGCTCCGGCTTGATGCCACCGACATCGCGGAACACCAGCATGTAGAGCGGGTCCGAGCCGGCCTCGGCCGGCAGCGGCTGCACGACGAGGCTGATCACCTGGCGGCCGCCATTGGTGCCGATGTTGATCTTGTTCTGGATCGCCACCTGGCCGGTGCTGACCGCCTTGTGCAACGCCGCCCTCAAGTCCATCCGCAGCCCGCGCCGCGCCATGGAAAAGACGTTGGAGTCCGGAGCGCCGGCGGCAAGCTCCAGATATTTTCCCGTGCCGCCCGAAATGTGGATGAGTTCGCCGGCAGCGTTGATCACCACATAGGCGGGCGAATAGCGGTCGAGCAGCAGCCGTTCGGCGCTTTCCTGCAGGGTTCCGGTCGTCGCTCGCTGGCGCACATGCGGGGCCTGCCGGGCCGCGGCGGCGAGCGGGAATTCAGGCAGCCGCTGCGCCGTGATGCCGGCACGCTTCTGGAACAGGCGACTGGGCTTGTCGATCGTCGAAAACAGCCGCCCGTGACGGGTGACGTTCTCGGAGGATCCGAGGAACAGGTAGCCATTGTTGCGCAGGGCGTAGTGGAAGATCGGCACGATCTTCTCCTGCAGCTCCGGACCCATATAGATCAGCAGGTTGCGGCAGGCGATCAGGTCGAGCTTGGAAAAGGGCGGGTCGCGCAGCAGGTTGTGCGACGAAAACAGGCAGACCTCGCGAAGCTCGGACGCGACACGGTAGGTACCGTCCTCGCGGGAGAAGAATTCTTTCAGCCGCTTCGGCGTGATGTCGGTCGCGATGGTTGCCGGATAGCGCCCGGCGCGGGCAACTTCCAGAGCGCGCTCGTCGATATCGGTGGCGAATATCTGTAGGTTGGGCGAAGCGGCACCGCGCGGCGCGTTCTCCCTGAGCAGCATGGCAATCGAATAGGCTTCCTCGCCGGTGGCGCAGCCCGGCACCCAGACCCTGATCGTCTCGTCCGGCTTGCGTCCCTCGAAAAGCCTGGGGATGACAAGGCGCTCCAGCGCATCGAACGCATGCGGGTCGCGAAAGAAGCTGGTCACGCCGATGAGGAGATCCTGGAACAGGAGATCCACCTGCTGCGGCTCCTCGCGCAGCCTTTCGTAGAAGGCAGCCGGATCGTCGATCTGCAGCACCTGCATGCGGCGCTGGATGCGCCGCAGGATCGTGTTGTCCTTGTAGCCGCTGAAATCATGACCGGTGCGCATGCGAAGCAAGGCGGCGATCCGCGAAAGCTGCTCGGCGACGTCGCGCTTGTGGCGGTCGCGCTCGCTGTCGATGCGGCTGGGGTGGCGGAAATAGCTGACCAGCTTCTCGGCCATGTCCTCGGCCGGAACCACCATGTCGACGAGCCCGCTCTGGACGGCGCTGCGCATCATGCCGTCATACTCGGCGCTTTCCTGCGCGAGCGTGAGCCCGCCGCGCTCCTTGATCGCCCGCAGCCCGATCGTGCCGTCGCTGCCCGTCCCGGAAAGGATGATGCCGGCCGCGTTTTCCACCTGCTCCTGCGCAAGCGAGGTGAAGAAGTCGTCGATCGGCGTTCGCCTGGCGCGCGTGGTCGCCATCCTGGCGACGTGGAAACGACGGTTTTCGACTGTCACCGAGACCCCCGGCGGGATCACGTAGATCTTGTCCGGCTCGATCTCTATACCCTCGGCCGCGGTGAGCGTCTCGATCGAGGTGCAACGCTGGATGATGCTTGCCAGCACGCTCTCATGCTCGGCGTCCAGATGCTGGATCACCACATAGGCAAAACCGCTGTCGGCCGGAACTTCCGGAAAGAATTTCTGCAGTGCCCCGATGCCACCCGCCGACGCGCCTATGCCGATGATGGGAAAGGACCCATCGGCAGGCGCTCTCGTGCCATCGTCTTGGCTAGCCCGCTTTTTCCTTCCTGCTGCCTTCTTCGGTGATTGCGCCATCGTCCGTTACCTGCGTTCGCCTGCTTTCCAGGATGCGCTCGATCACCCTGGCGTCCGCCTCGTATTCCTTGGCTCTTTTGTCCCACTGCGTGGCGAACTGTGAGCGACCCTTCGTCTTTTCTCGCTCGGCCATGCGCCGGGTGAATTCGGCACGCTGCTGATGCGAGCGCAGCAGGCTCCACAATATCTCGTCCGCCTCGACCGCCTGGGCCTCCATCATCGCGTCGGCGGTGAAGGCATGCCCGGTATGGCACCGATAGCGCAGCATGTCACCGTCTTCGATCTCCCACAGGGGCCCGTGGCATTCCGGACATGTAAACACCGACAATTCGCCGAGTCGATCTTCTTTCTTCATGGTCGAATGCTCCTGCGCGGCGACCGCCGCCTCCAGCCTGACACTGGACGGGGCGGGCAAGGTTTTGCCAGCCGGCTCGGCTGCCAGCCTTGCCAGCAAGCCACCCAGCTGCGCGGCGGGCAGACAATGGTCGACATCGACATGATGCAGCGCGCTTCGCACCATAGCCGGCACCAGCGTGTCGCTCGGGTGCTGGACGACGGCCAGCCCGCCGACCGCCTTGATGGCCCTGAGGCCCGCCGTGCCATCGGAAAGGGAGCCTGACAACAGCACGCCGATGACACTGGCGCCGTAGCTCAGCGCGGCCGACCGGAAAAGCGGGTCGATGGCCGGCCGAGCCAGATTTTCGCGCGGTCCGCGTCTCAGCATCATGTGGTCGCCATGCAGCAGAAGGTGGAAGCCCGGGGGAGCCACATAGACATTGCCGGTCTTGAAGGTCGCGCCGTTCCTGGCGACCGAGGTCTTCAGCCGGGCGGCGCGATCAAGGATTTCCGCCAGATAGCTGACCTGGCCGACATGCAGCACGACGAACACGGCTGCCGGCAGATCGGCGGGCAGGTCGCTGACGATCAGCTTCAGCGGTTCCACCCCACCGGCGGAGGCGCCGATTACGATGACGAAGCGGTTGAGCGCGGCAGGCGTCGCCCTGCGTGTCTCATCGTCGTCTGCGGCTGCGACTGGTTCTCGCACTTCGGCCATTGCACCATACCAGCGTCACGGAACGCGCTCCCCCTCGGCCTCAAATCAACAATGGGCGAAGGGAAACTATGTTCCACGGCAATCCCCCTGCCGCCACAAGCAAGAGGGATGGCGGTAAGCACAATTCCAGGAAAAGTGCGTACCGGCTTTCCGTCCGGAATTGCGTAAAAACAAATACTTAGAGCGAGGTCAGCGATTCCATGAAACACTGAGCCGCACTAGCCGCGCGGCTCGGCGAGGCTAAAATGCCGCTCTACTCCGTCTTCTCGTCCAGCAGCCCCGAGACGAAGTCGAACAGGCCGGGGCGGCGATCGCGGCGCAGGCGCTCGGCGGTGACGATGCCGCGCACCTCGGCGAAGGCGCGGTCGAGATCGTCGTTGACGATGACGAAATCGTATTCCTTCCAGTGCTCGATCTCGAGGCGGGCGTTCTTCAGCCTGGTTTCTATCACCTGCTCCTGGTCCTCGGCGCGGCGCTTCAGCCGCGCCTTCAATTCCTTCATAGACGGCGGCAGGATGAAGATCGAGACGATGTCGGCGCGCATCTTCTCCTTGAGCTGCTGGGCGCCCTGCCAGTCGATGTCGAACAGCATGTCGCGTCCCTGCGCCAGCGCCAGTTCCGCCGGCTCGCGCGGCGTGGCGTAGCAGTTGCCGTGCACCTCGGCCCATTCGAGCAGGGCGTCGGAATCGCGCAGCCGCTCGAACTCGCGCATGGTGCGGAAGTGATAGTGCACGCCTTCGATCTCCGAGCCGCGGCGCGGCCTGGTGGTGACAGAAACCGACAGCTCCAGGCTGGTATCGCTTTCCAGGAGGTTGCGCGCGATCGTCGACTTGCCGGCGCCGGATGGCGACGACAGGACCAGCATCAGACCGCGGCGGCGGATGCGGGCCCCCAGATCCCTGGCAACCATCGGCTCCTTGGCAACCATCCGGGTCACTCCAGATTCTGAACCTGTTCACGAAACTGATCGACGACCGCCTTCAGTTCCAGCCCGATGGCGGTGACCGCAGCGGCATTCGACTTCGAGCACAGCGTATTCGATTCGCGGTTGAATTCCTGCGCCAGAAAATCGAGCTTGCGGCCGATGGCGCCGCCATTGGCAAGCAGCACACGCGCGGAAGCGACATGCGTCTTCAGCCGGTCGATCTCCTCGCGAATGTCGGCCTTGGTGGCGAGGAAGGCCGCTTCCTGGTGCAGGCGGCTGGCGTCGAGATTGGCCGATGCGTCCATCAACAGGCGGACCTGCTCGGCGATGCGGTCGCGGATCGCCGCCGGCTCGCGCGACGGATCGGCCTCGGCCTTCAGCGTCAGCGCCTCGATGGCGTCGATGTGGCCGGCAAGCAGCAAACGCAGCGCGGCGCCCTCGCCCTGGCGCGCCATTTCCAGCCCGGTCAGCACCGTTTCGAGCGACGCAAGAATAGCGCCGTCGAGCGCTGCCCGCGCCTCCTCGGTTTCGATGGTCTCGGGAATGTCGAGGACGCCACGTAGCGCAAGCAGCCCGTCGGCGGTTGCGGGAGCAACACCAAACTGTTCCTGCAGGCGCTTGGCAAGCCCGGCCAGATCCTTGAGGAAGGCCTCGTTGACCACCGGCTGCACCTGATGGCCGGCAGCGCGGCCGACCGTCAGCGTCGCCTGGAAATTGCCGCGCGAAAAACGCTTCTGGATCGTCTGCCGAACGGCCGGCTCCAGCCGCTCGAAGCCTTGCGGCAGCCGCAATCTGACCTCGATGCTCTTGCCGTTGACCGACTTCACCTCCCAGGCGATCGAATTGCCGTCATATTCGGCGACCGCCCGTGCAAAACCGGTCATGCTTTGCAGATTCATGATGCCCTTGCGCCCCCTTGCGCGCGGCCGCGGATGACCGCGCAACCCATGCGGTCCAGCGTTTCATGGAATCGCCCAACCGCTCCAACTATTTGTTTCCACGCAATTCCAGACGGAAAACCGTTCCGTGCTTTTCCTGGAATTGCTCCATAAACTCAGCGCTCTCCAATCAGGCGCCGCCGTCAAAATATCAATGCGCCCCTTGCCGCCGAGTGCCAAGGGACAAGTTCAAAAACCGTTTATCGCTATTGGGCGGCGCCCGCATCGCCGCCGGCGTCGCCACCCGCATCCCCATCGGCCGGCGCGTCGGTCTGGCCCTCGACCTTTGCGGCGCCGGCCTTGGCGGCGTCCTCGGCCTGCTTCTTCTGCAGCGCGCGGTAGCGGGCAACGTTCTGGTTATGCTCTTCGAGCGTCGCGGCGAAGACGTGGCCGCCAGTGCCGTCGGCGACGAAATAGAGGTCATCGGTCTTCGACGGGTTGGCGACGGCCTCAAGCGCCGCTCGGCCTGGGTTGGCGATCGGCGTCGGCGGCAGGCCGTTGATGAGATAGGTGTTGTAGGGCGTCTGCTTGTCGATGTCGGACTGGTAGATCGGGCGATCGGCGGGTTTTCCCTTGCCGCCGAACAGGCCGTAGATGATGGTCGGATCGGACTGCAGCCGCATGCCCTTGGCCAGCCGGTTGAGGAAGACGGCGGCCACGCGCGAGCGCTCGTCGCCCCTGCCCGTCTCCTTCTCGACGATCGAAGCCAGCGTAACGAAATCCTCGACATTGGCGATCGGAAGATCCGGCGCGCGCCGCTCCCAGACATCGTCAACCAGCTTCTTCTGGTCGCCGAGAAGCTTGTCGATCATCTGCTGGCGCGTGGCGCCGCGGGTGAAGCGCAGCGTGTCGGTGGCAAGACTGCCCTCCGGCGGCATGGCCGCGGGCATGTCGCCGCTCAGCGCGTCCTGCTCGGCGATGCGCTGCAGCGCCTGCTCGACCGTCAGCCCCTCGGGGATGGTCAGCGAATACATCACCGACTTGCCGCTCTTCAGGAGTTCCATGATGTCGCGCATCGAAGCGCGCGGCTTGATCTCGTATTCGCCGGCCCTGAGCGCGGAATCATTGCCGGTCGCGCGCACACCAAGGCGAAAGATGCGAGCGTCGCTGATCAGGCCGCGCCGCTCGAGCTGGTCGGCGATGTCCTGGACGCCGGTGTTCGGCTTGACCAGGAAGGTGTCGCCGTTGGCCGACGGGCCGGGCTCGGTGAACGCCTGCTTGCCGAAATAGAGCGCGGCGCCGGCCGCCAGGATCATCAGCATCACCAGCGAGATAACGAAATTCATGAACACGACGACCTGGCTGCGCGAGGCGCGCGAGCGCCTCGGCGGCGGCGTGCCGGCCTCGGGACGCAGCGCCTCGGCCGCCGTCTTCGGGACGATCGGACCAGACGCGGCCTGCTGCTTTCCGAATTCTCCGCTGCCGCCCGGATTTGTGTTCATAGCGCCCTACCATCTGATCTCTTGGAGAGGCGAGCGTCCCAGCGGACGCGCGAACCACGCTCCAACATTTCAACCCTGCGCCTCGTGCCTTGCGAAAACCGGCTCCGACTTTCGGTCCGACGCGCGAATCCCCAAGGGCAGAGTAGGGGCGAATATGGCAAAATTGACGACAGGCCGCGCGAGCGGCCGCCGGCTCCACGCTCAGCCATTGTAACGCTGGAAGACGAGCGAGGCGTTGGTGCCGCCGAAGCCGAAGGAGTTGGACAGCGCCACGTCGATCTGGCGGGCGCGCGGCTTGTTCGGCACGAGGTCGATCGCTGTCTCGCGCTCAGGATTGTCGAGGTTGATGGTGGCGGGCGCCGTGTTGTCGCGGATGGCGAGGATCGAGAAGATCGCCTCCGCCGCGCCCGCCGCGCCCAGGAGATGGCCGATCGACGACTTGGTCGACGACATCGAGATCTTCGAGGCGGCATTGCCGACAAGGCGCTCGACCGCGCCGAGCTCGATCGTGTCGGCCATGGTCGAGGTGCCGTGCGCGTTGATGTAATCGATGTCGGCCGGCGAAAGCTTCGCCCGCTTCAGCGCCGCCGTCATGCAACGGAAGGCGCCGTCGCCGTCCTCGGCCGGAGCGGTGATGTGGTAGGCGTCGCCGGTCAGGCCGTAGCCGGTGACCTCGGCGTAGATTTTCGCGCCGCGCGCCTTGGCATGTTCGAGCTCTTCCAGCACGACAACGCCGGCGCCCTCGCCCATGACGAAGCCGTCGCGGTCGCGGTCATAGGGACGGGAAGCCTTTTGCGGCGTTTCGTTGCGCTCGGTCGACAGCGCGCGGCAGGCAGCGAAGCCGGCCAGCGAAAGCCGGGTCACAGGTGCCTCGGCGCCGCCGGCCAGCATCACGTCGGCATCGCCGAAGATGATCAGCCGGGCGGCATCGCCGATGGCGTGCGCGCCGGTCGAGCAAGCGGTGACGACGGCATGGTTGGGGCCTTTCAGCCCGTGCCGGATCGACACCTGCCCCGACACCAGGTTGATGATGTTTCCGGGAATGAAGAACGGGCTGATGCGGCGCGGCCCGCGCTCGTGCAGGATCAGCGCGTTCTCGGCAATGCCCTCGAGCCCGCCGATGCCGGAGCCGATCATGACGCCGGTCGCGCAGCGCTCTTCTTCGGTGCTCGGCCGCCAGCCGGAATCCTTCAGCGCCTCGTCGGCGGCCACGATCCCGTAGAGGATGAAGTCGCCGATCTTACGCAGTTCCTTCGGCTCGAGCACGGCTTCGGGATTGAGCGTGCCGTTGGAGCCGTCACCGCGCGGAATGACGTGGGCGATCTTGCAGGCAAGATCCTCCACTTCGAATTCGGTGACGCGCTTGGCGGCGCTGCGGCCGGTCAGCAGTTCCTTCCAGCTGTGCTCGAAGCCCATGCCGAACGGCGAAACCAGGCCAAGGCCCGTGACGACGACACGCCTCATCGCAGGTCCTCCCCGATCATGCCTGCGAAAAGCCTCAGGCAGAGGCCTTGTCGATGTACTTTACGGCATCGCCGACGGTCAGGATGGTCTCGGCGGCATCGTCCGGAATCTCGACGCCGAACTCTTCTTCGAACGCCATGACGAGTTCGACCGTGTCGAGGCTGTCTGCGCCCAGATCGTCGATGAAGCTCGCCTGCTCCGTCACCTTGTCGGCATCGACGCCCAGGTGCTCGATGACGATCTTCTTGACGCGCTCTGCGGTGTCACTCATTTGGGGCATCCTCGTCTTATGTTGAGTTGTCTTCGTTAGCGGGCGGAATGCCGCTAATCAAGCTGAAATATGGTCTTGCGGGTAACGCAACGCCACAGGACCGGTTTTTGCCCGAACCGCCGGGTTGCGGGCCGCATTACACGAAAAATGCGGGAGGTCCAAGCCGAAATGGCGCTTTTCACAACCGCCGGACCTTGGTCCGTCAACACACCCTAGATCATCGCCATGCCGCCATTCACATGAATGGTCTGGCCGGTGACATAGGCCGCTTCGTTGGAGGCGAGATAGGCAACCGCGGAGGCGACTTCGGCGCTGGTGCCCATGCGCCGGGTCGGGATCGCCGCCATGATCGTCTCCTTCTGCTTGTCGTTGAGCTTGTCGGTCATGGCCGATTCGATGAAGCCCGGGGCGACGCAGTTGACGGTGATGTTGCGGGTGGCGATCTCCTGCGCCAGCGACTTGGAAAAGCCGATCATGCCGGCCTTGGAGGCGCAGTAATTGGTCTGGCCGGGATTGCCGGTGACGCCGACCACCGAGGTGATGTTGATGATGCGGCCATGGCGGCGGCGCATCATCGGATGGGTCAGCTCACGGGTCAGGCGGAAGACGGCGGTGAGGTTGACCTCCAGCACGCTGTCCCAGTCGGCATCCGACATGCGCACGAATAGGCCGTCCTTGGTGATGCCGGCATTGTTGACGAGGATGTCGACGCCTTCGAGATCGGCCTCCGCCTTCTGGCCGAGCGCCTTGACCTCGTCGCGGTCGGACAGGTTGGCCGGGAACAGCTTCACGCGGTCACCGAGCTCGGCGGCCAACGCTTCGAGCTTCTCGATGCGCGTGCCATGCAGGCCGACGATCGCGCCCTGGCTGTGCAGCACGCGGGCGATCGCCTCGCCGATGCCACCCGATGCGCCGGTGACGAGCGCCTTGCGGCCGGTCAGTTCGAACATTCTTCTCTCCTGATTCCAGAGAACACCCTGCTTATGGGTGGGGTGAAAGTCGCTAAGTTATGCAAACGCCGCAAGCGCCGCCTCGACATCTGCCGCCGTGCCGACGGCACCGGTGGCGACGTCGCGGTTGATGCGCCGCGCCAGGCCAGACAGCACCTTGCCGGCGCCGATTTCGTAGAGCGTAGCGACACCGTTGGCGGCGAACCACTCCACCGTCTCGCGCCAGCGCACGCGGCCCGTCACCTGCGCGACCAGGCGCCGGGCGATCTCGTCGGGATCGCTGGTCGGGGTGACCGTGACGTTGGAGACGACGGGAACCACCGGCGCGCTCTTCGCCACGCCGGCCAGCGCCTCGCGCATGATTTCGGCGGCCGGCGCCATCAGCGCCGAGTGGAAGGGGGCGGAGACCTGCAGCATCAGCGCCCGCTTGGCACCCTTTTCCGTGCACAGCTTCGCCGCGAGCTCGACCGCGGGCTTGGCGCCGGAGATCACCAGCTGGCCGCCGCCATTGTCATTGGCGACCTGGCAGACGGAGCCTTGTGCCGCCTCGGCGCAGGCTGCCTCGACCTCGGCCTGCTCCAGACCGATGATTGCCGCCATGGCGCCCTCGCCCGCCGGCACCGCCGCCTGCATGGCATTGCCGCGCACGCGCAGCAGCCGCGCGGCATCCGCCACGGAAACGAAGCCGGCGGCGGCAAGCGCCGAATATTCGCCCAGCGAGTGCCCGGCGACGCAGGCCACCTTGTCCTTCAGCGAAAAGCCACCCGCCTCCAGCGCGCGGATCGCGGCCAGCGACACTGCCATCAGCGCCGGCTGGGCGTTGGCGGTCAGCGTCAGCGTCTCTTCCGGCCCTTCCCAGATCAGCTTCGACAGTTTCTCGCCAAGCGCGTCGTCGACTTCCTCGAACACTTTGCGTGCCTCGGGGAAGGCGTCCGCCAGGTCCTTGCCCATGCCGACAGCCTGGCTGCCCTGTCCCGGAAAGGTGAATGCGACGGCCATGTCGAGGCTCTCCAATGGCTGATTTTTCCTGCCTGTGGCGCAAGGCGGACGGCCAAGTCAAGCCCGCGGTTGCCCAATGCGACGCCAAATCGCCGCGCGAGTGCCTGTTCCAAAAGACTTTTTTTCGATCACACCTGATGAAAACCGCTCACGAATCGTTTGCTGGCTCTTCTTATTTTCGCCACAGGCCGCTAGCTTTTAGATGACAGTTCCATGACAGAACGGTGACGCGGGTGGAAAAACGCGTTTCGCGGGCCGGGGGAAGTGAAGTGGCAAGGATCAGCAAGGGCGCGGCCAGACCCGCGCCGCAGTTCTTGGAAGACGATCCGTCCACCGGCTACCTGCCGGGGCGGAGATGGCCGATCGTCCGCTACGGTCTCGTCACCCTTCTCGCTTCCGCCATACTGGTGTTCGCGATCGAGTGGATCGTGCGCGGCGATTTTTCCGGCACGGTCGCCTTCTTCCTGCAGCCCTTCAAGCCGGGCTGGACCACCATCATCGTCTTCGCGCTGGTGCTGATCGGGCTCGACGCCGTCATCGGCCGCAGCCACCAAGGCCTGATGATCGTGGCGCCGCTGACGCTGGCGCTGGCCTTTGTCGGTCACCAAAAATCGCACTATCTCGGCGATCCGCTCTACCCGACCGATTTCCTCTATTCCCGCCAGATCATGGCGCTGATGCCGCTTCTGGTGCGCGAACGGCCGTGGACCGCCGCCATGCTGGCGGTGGGGATCATCGCCGGCTTGGCGCTGCTCGCTTATGGCTGGCGCCTGTGGCGCCGCAAGGTGCCGATCCTCAGCCGCAAGGGACGGCTGGCGCGGCTGACGCTGACGGTGCCGCTGCTCGCCTTCTTCGTCTCGATCATGGAT
>NZ_RZOJ01000530.1:0-3458 GCF_003998845.1 Mesorhizobium sp. M4A.F.Ca.ET.022.05.2.1
CCCCATTGCCATTTTGTTCCGTTGGATGATTCTGCTCGTTCAGAGTGGACTGATTCGATGCGCGAGATCATTTTCGATACCGAAACCACCGGCCTCGACATGCGCGAAGACCGCATCATCGAGCTCGGCGGCGTCGAGTTGGTCAACCGCTTCCCGACCGGCCGCACCTTCCACAGATTCATCAACCCGCAGGGGCGGGCGGTTCATGCCGAGGCGCAGGCCGTGCACGGCATCAGCGCCGCCGACCTGGTCGGCAAGCCGATCTTTTCGGAGATCGCCGAGGAGTGGCTGGCCTTCACCGACGGCGCCAAGCTGATCGCCCACAACGCCAATTTCGACATCGGCTTCCTCAATCTCGAATTCGGCCGGCTCGGCCATCCCGTCATCGATGTCGGCCGCGTCGTCGACACGCTGGCGCTGGCGCGCCGCAAGCACCCGATGGGTCCGAACTCGCTGGACGCGCTCTGCCGCCGCTACGGCATCGACAACACCCACCGCACCAAGCACGGCGCGCTGCTCGATTCCGAATTGCTGGCCGAGGTCTATATCGAGCTCATCGGCGGCAAGCAGGCGGCGCTGATCCTCGATGCGGTGGCGGTGCAGATGAACGGCGCCGGCGAGGTGGCCGACATCGACATCTCCATCGGCGCGCGGCCGATTGCGCTCCCGCCGCGCCTCACCGAGGCCGAGCGCGCCGCGCATGCCGGCCTGGTGCGCACGCTCGGCGAAAAGGCGCTGTGGCTGAAGGTGGAAGCCGAAGCCGGGGCGGCACAGAACTAACACCGTCCCGCCGGCATCTCATGCAAAAAGCCCGGCGCGAGGCCGGGCTTTTCGACACCTAATGAAGAGCGGATCAGCTCACCTGAACCTTGGCAGCCGCCTGGTCCTCGGCCAGCTTCTGCTGGAACATCTGCGCGAAATCGATCGGGTCGAGCATCAGCGGCGGGAAGCCGCCATTGCGCGTCGCCTCGGCGATGATCTGGCGGGCGAAGGGGAACAGCAGCCGCGGGCATTCGATGAAGAGGATCGGCAGCATGTGCTCCTGCGGGAAGCCGCTGATGGCGAAGACGCCGCCATAGACCAGCTCGACGTTGAACAGCACTTCCTGGTCGAAGGAAGCCTTGGCGTTCAGCGTCAGGTTGACGTCGAACTGCTTGTCCGAGAGCGGATTGGCGTTGACGTTGACATTGATGGCGATGCCGGGAGCCTTGTCGCGGCCGCGCAGCGAATTCGGCGCGCCGGGGCTCTCGAAGGACAGATCCTTCACATACTGGGCGAGCACGTTGAGTGTCGGCTGCGCGTTGCCGTTGCCGTTGGCGGCGCCGGTCGGCGCGTCGTCTTTGCTGGCCATGAGCCTTTGTCCTTTTGCCTGGGCAGCCTTGCTGACCGGATTGAAACCGGGCGTTCGCTACCATGGTCGGCATGACAAGACAAGGTTTGCCGCCTCAGCGCGGGATCACAGTTGTTGCCTATCTCTGTCGCAGATTCCTGCCGGCGAACCTTGAGACACTTGACCGGAAATTGCCTAGTCGTCCTTGAGGCGGCGCCAGGGCGAATTGTGGTCGGGCCCGCGCGTATAATCGTCGGCGCGCGAATAGTCGCTGTCGTCGAGATCGATTGTCTTGCCGCGCGGCCGTGCCTGGAAGCCGGCGCTGAAGCTGGTCGCCAGCACTATGCGGCTTTTCAGCATCCGCCAGGCGAGTTCGCGCACCGGCGGCAGAAGCAACAGGATGGCGAGGATGTCGGTGATGAAACCGGGAATGATCAGAAGGATCGCCGCCAGCACGATCATCGCGCCATGCGCTAGCTGGCTGCTCGGATCGCGCCCGGCATCCATCTCGGCCCGCACCCGCGTCATCACGCCAAAACCCTGGTGCCGCAAAAGCAGGCTGCCGGCGATCGACGAGGCCAGCACCAGGCCAACCGTCGCCAAGGCGCCGATCTGGCGGCCGACGACGACGAAGCCGGCGATCTCCAGCAGCGGCAGCGCGAGGACGAACAATGGGAGCAGTGAAATACGCAATTCCTGGCCGATCGTTTCCGTGTTTTCCCGTCCAGCGTGCAATCGCCGCTGGCACCGGACCCGTTAGATAGGTATGCCTGCCTTTGATTTGAATGATTGCGCCTAGCGTTCTATATGCTTTGGGTGTTGAACGCTATGCGACCGCGGCCTGATGCTGGCCGGCGGTCCGGCCAGGACAGGGATCGAATTGGCGGAAGATATGGGTTTCTTCGACTTCGGCACGATTTTCTTTCTGATTGCGGCGGTTGTGATCTTTTTCCAGCTGCGCAACGTGCTGGGCCGTCGCACGGGCAGCGAGCGCCCGCCCTTCGACCCCTATTCGGCGAGCCGCACGCGCGAGCAGCAGGAGGCCGGCCAGAAATCGGAGAATGTGGTTTCGCTGCCGCGAAAGCGGGCGCCGGGGGAACCGGCCGCCGACGCCTATGCCGAGATCGATGCCTTCGCCAGGCCCGACACCGATCTCAACAAGGGTCTGAGGACGATCAAGGACAACGACCCGTCTTTCGATCCGAAGGGCTTTGTCGACGGCGCCAAGATGGCCTACGAGATGATCGTCATGGCCTATGCCGACGGCGACCGAAAGACGCTGAAGAACCTTCTCTCGCGCGAGGTCTTTGACGGCTTCGTCGCCGCGATCGGGGATCGCGAGGCAAAGTCGGAGAAGATCCAGTCCTCCTTCGTCGGCATCGACAAGGCCGATATCGTCGCCGCCGAGATGAAGGGCGGCGAAGCGCACATCACGCTGCGCATCGTCAGCGAGCTGATTTCGGCGACCCGCGACAAGGCCGGCGCCGTCATCGACGGCGACCCCGAAACCGTCGCCGAGGTCAAGGACGTCTGGACCTTCGCCCGCGACACGCGCTCGCGCGATCCGAACTGGAAGCTCGTCGCTACCGAAGAAGAAGATTGAGCCCGGGCGGCGGCGGTGTCGCTCTCTTCCCTTTTCAGCGAAAAATCCTTTGGCGAGCTGCCCGGTTGGGATGAGGACGACCACCGCGCTGCCTATGCCGCCTTTCGCCGCTCGGCCTTCCATGTCCTGACCAAACCCTATCGCACGGGCTCGCTTGGCGTCGGCTTCGAGGCCTTTGCCGAAGCCTATCGGGAGGCGCGTGCCGTTTCGTTGCCGAATCGAGCGCAGGCCCGGGCCTTCTTCGAGCGCCATTTCGTTCCCACTCATGTCACCGCCGAAACCGGCGGCGCCGGTCTCGTCACCGGCTTCTATGAGCCGGAGGCCGAGGCCTCGCCGGTACGGACGGACCGCTTCACGGTGCCGCTGCTTTCACGCCCGGCCGATCTGGTCGATGTCGACGACGCCAATCGGCCATCCGGCATGGATCCCTATCTCGCTTTCGCGCGCCCGGCGCCGAACGGATTGGCCGAATATTTCGACCGCGGCGCCATCGAGCGCGGCGCGCTCGCCGGCAAGGGGCTGGAG
>NZ_RZOJ01000531.1:0-3442 GCF_003998845.1 Mesorhizobium sp. M4A.F.Ca.ET.022.05.2.1
ACTGCGCGCCCTGGACCGATGTCGGTTTCGTCAACTGCGCGCGCAGGGCGGAAGATGATCTCTTCCGCCCTGCGCGCGCAGTTGACGAAACCGACATCGGTCCAGGGCGCGCAGTCGTTCAGCCAGCGCAGCATCGACATCATCGGCGTGACGCCGGAGCCGGCAGAGATGAACAGGTACTTGGCCGCCGGATGGCTGTGCAGCGAGAAATCGCCGGCCGGGCCATAGGCCTTCACATGGGCGCCGGGCTTGAGATTGTCGAACATCCAGCGCGTGCCGATGCTGCCGGCCTGCGCCTTCACCGTCACCGCGATCGAGAACGGCCGCGACGGCGACGAGGACAGCGTGTAGGTGCGCATCAGCGGTCCGTCGGCGACCGGCAGTTCCAGCGTCACGAACTGGCCGGGCTTGTAGCGGAACCAGGTCTGGTTGTCGGAGCGGAAGGTGAAGGTCTTGACGTCCGGCGCCTCGTCGCTGACGCCGATCACCTCCAGCACCTGCAGCCGGTCGTTCCAGGGCGCCATCTCGTCGAGATGGCGATAGAGGCCGAGATCGGTCATCGCGTTCATCCCTTGGTCCTTTTCATTCTGCACATGTCGTGATGCCAAAACCGCTCAACACTTTTGGGCGCCATGTGCTAGGCAACACTGCGCAGCGTCGGCTGGCCGCCTTCGGCAAGGCGCGGGCCCATGAAGGAGGCGTACCATTCGACGAACTGGATGACGCCGCCCTCATGCTGCTCCGAATAGGGGCCGGGTTCATAGGCCGGCGACAGGATGCCGAAAGCATTTTCCTCGACGATGCGGCGATCCTGGTCGTTGGTCTCGGTCCAGACATGGGTGAGTTCGGCAAGATCGTAGTCGACGCCTTCCACCGCATCCTTGTGGACCAGCCATTTCGTCGTCACCGCGGTTTCGGTGGCGCTGATCGGCAGCACCCGGAAGGTGACGGCATGGTCGATCAGGATATGGTTCCAGGTGGTCGGATAGTGGTAGTGCATCAGCGTGCCGATGCGGTCCGCCGAGACGCTCGTGGAAAGGTTCTTCCTCACCGCGCGCTTGCCGCTCATCGTGTAGCTGACGGCGTCGCGCAAGAGCGGGGCGCGGGTGGCGCGATACTGTCCCGCAGGGTCGATGCGGAACTTGCTCGGCAGGCCCGCCGCCTCGCATTTCGCCCAATGCGCCTGCATCTCGGGATCGCTTTCGGCACCATGCACGCCGGTCACCGTCGGCGCCTCGGGGAAGGTCTTGCAGAGTTCGGGATGATTGCCAGCGCAGTGATAGCACTCGCGGTTGTTTTCCCAGACCAGCTTCCAGTTGCCCTTCTCAACGATGGTCGATTCGAAAGCGACCTTCGCTTCGCTCAATCGATGCGGCAGGAGATAGGGTTCGATCATGGCGCGCATCGGCGCGAAATCGGCTGGCTGTTTCGCCAGGCAGATGAAGATGTAGCCGCCGACGCTCTCGCAGGCGACCGGCTTCAGGCCGAACTGGCTCTTGTCGAAGCCATCCGCCATCTGGCGGGCGAACAGCAGCCTGCCGTCGAGTTCGTAGGTCCATTGATGATAGGGGCAGACGAGCTTCGCCGCGGTGCCCTTCTCGGCGTTGCAGACGCGGCTGCCGCGATGGCGGCAGGAATTATGGAAGGCGTTGATCCTGCCTTGCTGGTCGCGGACCAGGACCACCGGATAATCGCCGATCTGCGCGGTGATGTAGCTGCCCGGCTTCGGCAATTCGCAATCGTGGCCGATGAACAGCCAGTCGCGATACCAGATTAGTTCCATGTCGAGCTTGAAGTAATCCGGGTCGGTGTAGAAAGGCTGTTCGAGCGAAAAGCCCTGCCTGCGGTTATGCAGGTGCCTCAGCATGTCGTTGCGCGCATCCATGTCCTGTCCCTCGCGTCGGTCGCATCAAGGACTGAACTGGTGGTGATGGAGAGGAACGGCGGCCACCGGCAGGGCCAGGCGCGCGCCATCCGCCTCTTGACCGCCCACCGCGATCAGTCGAGCCTAGAAATCTCGGGCTGGTTTCCGGGCTCTGGAGTGCCCTTGCGGGCGGGCGCGACACCTTCCCAGGCCAGATGGCCCAGTGGTCTCCCGTCGCGACTTGAACTCCACCACCGTTGCGGGGGCAGCGCCGGAATTTGACCGGCTTCCCAATTCTCCGTCCCGTCGTCACGGGTCGGCACCTGAGATGGCCTGATCTAATCACTAAGGCCGGCGGACCGTCGGTACGAAAACGACATCGCATCCGTGCGGGCGCGACACGCGTTTCGGGTTCGCGGCACGCTGGCGCCGAATTGCCGTCCTCGGGGGCGATCCGAATCGCGCGCTGGAAACGCCTTCATATCGACCGCTGACCGGGTCTGAATTGGTTAACAGTATAGAAAAGTGACCATTAGGAGATTCTAAAATCGAACCGAACGGTTCGTTTCTGTTGACAATGCGTGCAGGACGGTGTGAACGCAGATCTTCCAAATCGTCAACTGGGTCGATGGTCCATTCGGATAACATATTGATATTGCTTTACAATACAATACGTGTGGGAGGCCGTGGCACAATTTCAAGGTGCAGAGCCATGGTCCAGGCGAAACAACTTCGTGATTGGAAACCGGGAAGGGGCTCTCCCACATCGGGGCTGTCCGAACGACGCGCTTTCCTCCCAAGACACGCCGCTAGACGGACGGAAAAATATACTGGAGTACTAAAAATGAAAAAGATTGTTCTTACTGCCGCCGCCCTTCTGGCCATTTCCGGCAGCGCCTTTGCTGGTGGCAGCGACCACTACGGTTCGAACGGTGCCAATCAGCCCGCCGCTGCCGTCGACAGCTCGTACACGGCTTCGGTCAAGAAGTCGGAACCGGTCGCTCAGACGCCGGCACAGGGCTCGGACCGCAACCTGTTCGGCAACAACTAACACACGATCCCTGACCGCGGTGGGCGATGCCCGCCGCTCGGGATCCTCAGAAATTCAGGAACACTAAGATGAAGAAAATCATCCTTGCCACCGCAGCCCTCCTGGCCATCTCGGGCGGCGCTTTCGCAGCCGGCAGCGACCACTTCGGTTCTGACGGTGCCAACCAGCCGGCCACCGCGGTCGACAGCTCGTACACGGCTTCGATCAAGCAGTCGCAGCCGGCCGCCGAGAAGCCCGCCAACCAGGGCAGCGACCGCAACCTCTTCGGCAACAACTAGGCCGATCCGGACCACGCTCCAACGGAAGATGGACGCGGCGGACAGGCTCGCCGCTCCGATGCAGATTCAGGAGTACCAGAAATGAAGAAGATTGCTCTTACCGCCGCCGCACTTTTGATCGCCGCCGGCAGCGCCTATGCCCGCAATGACAATGTTGGCGGGACTGACATTAATCAGCGGCCGGCCGCCGCCGGCGTCGACACCACCCAGACGTCTTCGACGCGCGACACCAGCTCGCCGGTCTACAAG
>NZ_RZOJ01000532.1:0-3439 GCF_003998845.1 Mesorhizobium sp. M4A.F.Ca.ET.022.05.2.1
GAGTTCCACCGCCTGGCTGCTCAGTCCCATCGAGAGGCCGATATGGACCACGGTGGCGATCACCGCCGCGGCAAGCGCCATCACCCAGATCGGCACGATGAAGCGCTGCGGCTCGTCCGAGGCGATCACGCCTTTCCAGTGTGGCGACAGCGGCGCGCCCTCGGCGTCGGCATCGCGCAGGAAGCGCGCCGCCGCCACGCGAACGGCATTGAGCGATCGGTCGCCGGAGCGGCCGGGCACCCGGTATTTGCCGCGGAAGCCGAGCGCCAGGCACTGGTACTGCAGCTCCAGCAATTCGCGATCCCGGTTCGGGTGGCGCTCCAGTTCGTCGAGACGCGTGAAGAACTGGGTGCCGGCATCGACGTCGCCGCGCAGCATGACCACCAGCGGCTGGCGGGGCCATGCGCTGGCGCCGCCCCAGGGCGTGTTCAGCGCGAGGTCGTCAAGCAGCGCCGCCACCACCCAGGCCGCCTGATCGGCGCGCTCCAGAGACGATCCCGATGTCATGGCGGCATCGCGCGCCCGAACCAGCTCTTCGAGCAGGCGCGTGCGCAATGTTTCAGGGTTCTCCGGCGCCAGGGCGCTTTCAAGCTCGGGCGCGAATTCGAGCAGCGGCGCGAAGGCGTTGATGAGCGCATTGGGATGGGCGCGCGAGCGCTTGACCGGCGCACCCGTCAGCATCGGCGCCATCGGCCGCGGCATCTGGGCGCCGGTCAGTCTGATGCGCGTGCGTTCACGATCCTCCGACAGTCCGAAGGGATCATCCCGGCTCATGATCTCACCTGTTCACCGAATAGCAGTCGACCTGCGGCTCGCTCGGCAAGACACCGGAAACGCCGATGACGAAGCCGGGGGCGTCGAGCAGCGAGGCCCAGTGCTCGCTCTTCTGGTCAAGCTCGAGGCACAGCCGGTCGCCGTCGTAGGGGATTTCGCGCGGCTGTGAATGCAGCGGCTTCAGCGGAATGCCGGGCAGGCGCGACTTCCACAGGCCTTCGAACTGGTCGGCCGCGCCGACCGTCGCCTGATTGACGAAGATCTTGCGCAGCGCATCTTCCGACAGCTCGGACCCGACCCGGATGACGATGCGGCTCGCCACCAGCAGCTTCGGGTTGTCGATGCGGATCTTCCAGACATTGGTCGAGTGCCGCATGACAGGCAGGGCGCGCGACTTGGGCTCGATATAACGCAGGCTCAGGATGAGCGAGCGCAAGGCATCGGCCAGCGCCGTATAGGCGGGGCCGGGGGCCATGTGGTCATAGGCCGGCAATTCGCCCAGCCGTCGCGAACTGGAGCCGTAGGTCGCCATCTCGCCAGCGAGGCCGGCAAGCTCGAGGTAGAGCTCGGCCGGGTGAAAGACGTCCTGCGTCAGCATGTGCGCCAGCCGCGGGCGCGCCGCGTTGGCAAGGTGCAGCATCAACAGGTCTTCGACACTGCGCCCTGGTCCGCCCATCACCATCTTGCCATGCGCCTCGGCGATCTGGTCGAGGCCGGTGACGACTTCCAGAAGCAATTGCCGGTACCAGGCCACCGCACCCGTGATCAATGTCGGCGGCAGGAACGTCTCGTCCAGCGAGACGCCACCATCGGCCCGCACGCCTTTGACATCGGCGACGGGCAGGGCGGTGTAGCCGCCAACCGACTTGCCCGGCGCAAGCAACAGCGCCTGCGGCCGGGCAATCTCGATTTCCTCGGGGTCCGAACCTCCTTGCACCGCGTCGCGGACCGAGACGATCCGCCCGTGATAGCGCGCGCCGGTGGATGCGGCGTGCGCCGGATCGAAGCCGACGCCTCCGGGAGGTTCGAGCGGCAGCGCGATCAGCACCGGCCCTGCGCCGGTGTCGGCCGTGACCGGCAAGGGTCGCGGCGCATCCATCATCTCGGGAATGGAGAAGGGAGTTCCATCGGGGAATATACCCCGCGCCGACAAGATGGCGATCTGGCCGGCGTCGAGCAACGACTGATCCAGGGTAAGCTGCTGGAAGCCGAACGTATGCAGTTGCCCGGCCCGCAAGGCGCCGCGCACCGTTGCCTCGAGGAACCGGTCCTGCTGCTGGAAATGCTGGGTCCGCAGAAACAGTCCCTCAGACCATAGCACCCTGTTTGCATCGCTCATGCCGTTACTCTCTGCACGGAGCCACTTCCTGTCTCGCCCTGTCTCGCCGCTAGGCGGAGATACCGCCGCCGCCGAGCGTCACGTTGATGGTGAATTTGGATCCAGGCGAGACCGACTTGGTCGTTCGCCAGCTCCTCCCACCAGGTTCGCGGATCAGCGCGACGAAACCGAGCGCCGTCGCGTTTGGTTCGACCGTGATGGTCTTGGCCGCGGTCTTTCCCGGCGCGACGGAGATGGTGTCGGATCCGATGAGGTCGGCCCCGAGCGCGGACCCTGCATCGCCCTGCAGCGCGAAATAGTCGGCCGAATTGAACTTGCCAGTGCTGCTCAGCCGCATCACCAGGACCGTCACCGGCCGGTCTCCGCCGCCTGGCCCCGGGTTCATGCCGGCTCCGCCGCTCACGTTGACGGTAATCACCGATGGTTTCGGCGGACCGCTCTGGCAGGCCGAAACCAGCCCCGTGGCACCAAGGGCAATGATGAATTCGCGTCGATCGATCATGTCTCACTCCTCCTCATATGCATCCCTAAAATCA
Organism: Mesorhizobium sp. M4A.F.Ca.ET.022.05.2.1; assembly: GCF_003998845.1. Classification (NCBI taxonomy): domain Bacteria; kingdom Pseudomonadati; phylum Pseudomonadota; class Alphaproteobacteria; order Hyphomicrobiales; family Phyllobacteriaceae; genus Mesorhizobium; species Mesorhizobium sp. M4A.F.Ca.ET.022.05.2.1. The sequence continues at coordinate 2,650 of NZ_RZOJ01000532.1, forward strand.
GCGCCGACTTCGCCAAGGAAGGTCTTTTCAGCGCTCTCGGCGATCTCACGGTGGCGTTTCCGGTAGAGTTCCCACAGCTTGGCGCCGCGCCCACCCGAAAGCAGCGTGCCGATCGCGGAATTCGACTTCAGCTCATCCTCGATCGCCGCCGGGTCGAAGCGGTCGACCAGCTGGCGAAGCGCCGCCTGCACGCCGCGCCAGGCGCGCACGTGATGCTGCGCCAGATCGCGGACCGCGTCCGAGATCGCCGCCTCGCCATCAAGAAAGCCGGGGCTGCGTTCGCCAAGGATGGTTACGATGGCATCGTCGACCGTCGGCAGGAACTTGAGCGGATTGACCTCGGAGGCGCCAACCATCGTCTGGGCGACACGCGCGTTTCCCTTTTCCTCCGAGCGCTTGCGCAGAAGCTGCATCAGCCCTTCCATCATCAGCCGGTACTCCCGCCCGAACTTCTCCATCTCGGCGATCGCGTCGCGGCCGGCGAGATCGGCTTCCTCGACGCCCATGCCGCGCAGGAAGGCGGCGCGAAGCGCCATGTCCGAGTGCGACTGCGACGGGGCCGCCGGCGGCTGACGGACCGGTCGCGGACTGGCGTCCACACGCGGCGCGGGAGGGGGCTCGGGCGCCTGCGCCGGCAAGTCCCATGGGTTCGCCGGTTGCGGTCTTTCGGCGACGCGCTCGCGCTGGCCCGCCGGCCATTCGCCATGCGCCGGAGCGGCCGGCCCGAAACCGAAATCGTCCTGGATGGGCGACGGCTTTGCCGGAGCGGATTCGGCCGCGCCGTTGAGGG
>NZ_RZOJ01000533.1:0-3412 GCF_003998845.1 Mesorhizobium sp. M4A.F.Ca.ET.022.05.2.1
CACCAGCTCGTCGAGGCAGCGTGCGGTGAGCTCGCAGGCCTTGCGCATGCCGGCAAAGCCTTCCTCGCCATAGAGGCGGATCTGGCCGGTGTTTCTGAGCGGTGCCGTGGCGGCGTCGAGATAGGTGACCATTTATGTCCGTTTGCCGGGGTGGTTGGCTCCTGATGCGAGCCGTCACGAAAAATCCCCCCAGATTTGGCACCGGAAGCCGCAAGGTTCAAGGACGAACTGCCGCTGCCGGACTTAAGCCCGCACTATTCGGCCCCGATGGCCGATGTCCCAGCCGTCCGCCCGGTCCGGTGCCGGATTGGCGCGGTGCTTTTCTCATGCGGCTCGACGGGGTAGGGCGAAGGGAAGAGTTTGGAGACTTGATGGCTTCCACGCGCGCAAGATCAATGCTGTCACTGGTTAGGGCGGCCTGCTGCTGCCGGTGTCGCTGCTCGGTCTCGCCCAGCAGCAGGCGATCAGCGCTGCCGCTTCGGGCGGCGCCGGCATCAGCTTGGCGCGGCAGGGCGACCAGGTCGCGCTGCCGCGCATCACCGGCAAGACGCAGGCGCTCGAGCTCCGCGCCGGCCGGGCGCTGCCGGTCCAGTTCCTGAGCAGCGATGCCGGCGCGCTTGCGCTGGCGGCCCATATTCTCCTGGTCGACCAGAATTCGCCGATCCAGGCGGCAGCCGCGCCAGCCGCCATATCCGCGCGGCAGGCGAGCACCAACTAGCCGCGCGCGCCGCCTTCCGCTTGATCTCGGCGGTCGCGGACCGCGCCATCAAACCATTCCCCATTCTTTCGCGCCGCGACCCGCGCGGCGGCCGTCCGTGGTCGCGTGGCGCGCCATTTTCGGAAACATGTTCACTGCAACTTCAACGCAACGCATCAAGACATTCAAGACACTGACGCGCGGTGCCTCGGCCGCGCTGTTTCTCTCGGTCCAGGCCGGGCTTACCGCACTCAGGACACATTCCTGAGTCAAAAGCCCGGCCAAAGTGATTTTTCAGGACGAACGCCGGTGCCGTGACAGCACCGGTCGGGGAGACTTGGAATGGACAGATTGCAATTCGAGGTGCCGGTGCGCATCGCGCCTGCGCCCGGCCTGCCGGTCGAGGAGATCTACGGCGTCGAGCAGGCGCTCGATTTCCTGCAGGCCTGGCCGGCCCGTCGCCAGGGCAAGGTCCATGAGGCCGCCTTCAACGCCTGCTTCGGCGCCACGGTGGATGTGGTCAAGACCGAGGATGCCTGTCGCGCCTTTATGGCGTTCTGCCGCGTCAGCGGCCTGCTGGCCAGGGACATGATGGTTCCCGGCAAGCGCGGCGGCGAGGCGAGGGGGCTGCGGGTGTAAGCTTGCATCGTCCGCCTTTGCCGGCATCTAGCGGCTGAATTTCAGGTCCGGCTTGTCGCCGTCCCAACCCTGAAGCCCTCCAGGCGCCTCGCGAAAGCGCAGGCACCTTGTGCCCATCTTGCCGGCGATGCAGATCTGGTCGCCTTTAACGGACCAGCTTACGGACAGCGTGAAGGGCATGGGGCCACGGATGCTTCCCGTCCCATCCTTCTTGAGCGTGAATTTGAGCGTCTTGCCGTCGGGTGTATCCGCAGACCAGGGACGGCCGTCGGCGAGAACGGCGGCTGCCCTCTGCGGCGACAGGAAGGCCTGGTCCTGCGCGGCAAATGCAGCACCACCGGTAAGAATTGCGATCGAGGCTGCCACGAGCGGCACATTGATCTTCATTGCGATCTCCAGTCTTCGCTTGATTTGTTGGAAGGGCAGTCGGCCCGCATTCAGCCCGAAAAAGACACGCCCCGGTGGCGCATCCCAGTCTGCACGCCGCGAACGATCAGCCGGGACAGGATTTCCATGTCCAGCGGCATTCGCGGACGCCAGACATCAAGGAGAAGGGCGATCCGGGGCTGGTCGGCGTGGTTTGTCACCTCGTGCGGGAAGGTGTCGTCCCACAACATGCATTCGCCGTCGGCGATGCGTCTTTCCTGATGGTTGATCATCATGATCGTTGCCGGCCGCCCATCAGCCTGGCGCGGGATGGCGAGGCCAAGGTGAAACCGCATGATGCCGCGAAAAGGTCCGCGATGGCTGGGGATGTGCTTGCGCGGGGCCAGGAACGAGATCGCCGCCGATTTTACCTCCGGGCATCCGGCAAGCAGCCGGCTGAGCACCGGCATACGCACCAGGTTTTCCGGAACCGGAAGATCGTAGGCCTTGAGCACGAACATGCGCCAGTCGAGGCCGTCATTGGCCGAGATCTCCGCCTGCTCCGGCATGATATCGTGGAAGCGCGGCACCTTGCCGTGTTGCACCGAAAGCGCCTCGTCGCGGATCGCCTGCCAGGCGGCGGTGAACTTCGTGGCATTGGGAAAATGCGTGCCGGCATCAAGAATCGCCGGTGCATCTATGCGCTTTTCGTAGATACGACGGACGAGACCGGTTCCGAGATCGTAGGCGCTCGACATTTCATCACCTCGATGGGTTTACAGATATGGTGGGCGATTGCTTCCGGGCTGTTGCTCACGGAGATTTGTTTGCGCTGTTGAACTCTGCCTCCAATGTCATTGCGTCTTCGCGGCCAGCCTGGGGCCGGTGCTGGCGTCGACGATTTCGGGCTTTGCACTGTCGATGACGCCGTCCCAGCCACCGCCGAGTGCCTTGTTGAGCGCGATGTAGTCGGTGGCCAAGGAGACGCGGCTTTGCAGCATCGTGTCCTCGGCCGAATAGAGCGAGCGCTCAGCGTCCAGCACATCGAGCAAATTGGTTTCGCCGGACGTGTAGAGCGTCCGCTCGAGACGCGCCGCGTCGCCGTAGGATTTCGCCGACGAGGCAAGCTTGCCATTCCTGATGCGCTCCTGCGTCAGCGAAACGCTGGCGTTTTCTACATCCTCCAGCGCCGTCAGCACCGATGCCTTGTAGGCGATGAAATACTTGTCGCGCTCGGTCCTGGCGACGTCGGCGGCTGCCTCCAGCTTGCCGGCGTTGAACAGCGGCACGCTGAGCGTCGGCCCAAAGGACCAGCCGATGGTCGAGTTCTTGCCGAGATCGCCGAGCCTGAGGGCCGAGGTGTCGATGTTCCCGGTCAAGCTGACGCTCGGATAGCGGGCCGCCTCGGCCTGGCCGATCCTGGCGGTGTACTGAGCGTATTGCCGCTCCGCCAGGCGCACGTCGGGGCGGGCAAGCAGGATATCGGCGGGAATGCCGGCCGGCACCGGCAGGCGAGGCGCGGGAATAGGCGCGCCACGCTTCAGCCTGTCGTTCAGAGCCGCCGGCGGCCGTCCGGTGAGGACGGAAAGACGGTGCACCGCCTCGGCATAGCTTGCCTCCAGCGTCGGCACGTAGGCCTCGGTGCTCGCTGCCTGTCCCATGGCCTTGGCGACATCGGCTGCCGTCGCCGTGCCGGCTTCAGCCATGGTG
>NZ_RZOJ01000534.1:0-3379 GCF_003998845.1 Mesorhizobium sp. M4A.F.Ca.ET.022.05.2.1
ACCCAGAAGTGGGTGTTGGCGATGACGGGCGAGTACATGTAGCCGGTCATCTTCGGGAACCAGTAATACCAGCCGGCGAAGATGGCGAAGACGGCGCCGAGCGACAGCACGTAGTGGAAGTGCGCGACGACATAGTAGGTGTCGTGCAGCGGGCGATCGAGACCGGCATTGGCGAGCTGGACGCCGGTGACGCCGCCCAGCGTGAACAGAAAGATGAAGCCGATCGCCCACAGCATCGGGGTCTTCAGCGAGATCGACCCGCCCCACATTGTGGCGACCCAGGAGAAGATCTTCACGCCCGTCGGCACCGCGATGACCATGGTGGCGAAGACGAAGTAGCGCTGCGTGTCGAGCGACAGGCCGGTCGTGTACATGTGGTGCGCCCAGACGATGAAGCCGACGGCGCCGATCGCGACCATGGCATAGGCCATGCCGAGGTAGCCGAACACCGGCTTCTTCGAGAAGGTCGAGACGATGTGGCTGACGATGCCGAAGCCCGGCAGGATCAGGATGTAGACTTCCGGGTGACCGAAGAACCAGAACAGGTGCTGGAACAGGATCGGGTCACCGCCGCCATCCGGCGTGAAGAAGGTGGTGCCGAAATTGCGGTCGGTGAGCAGCATGGTGATGCCGCCGGCCAGGACCGGCAGCGACAAAAGCAGCAGGAAGGCGGTGATCAGCACCGACCAGGCAAACAGCGGCATCTTGTGCAGGGTCATGCCCGGCGCGCGCATGTTGAAGATGGTGGTGATGAAGTTGATGGCGCCGAGGATCGAGGAGGCGCCGGCGATGTGCAGCGACAGGATCGCCAGATCCATGGCGGGCCCGGGCTGGCCGGATGTCGACAGCGGCGGATAGATCGTCCAGCCGCCGCCGACGCCAAAGGCGCCCGGCGCGCTCGGCACGAACATCGAGGTGAGCAGCAGGATCAGGGCCGGCGGCAGCAGCCAGAAGGAGATGTTGTTCATGCGCGGGAAGGCCATGTCCGGCGCGCCGATCATGATCGGCACCATCCAGTTGGCGAAGCCGCCGATCAGCGCCGGCATGACCATGAAGAAGATCATAATCAGCGCGTGTGCGGTGGTGAAGGCATTGTACATGCTCTTGCCGCCGTCGAGCGCCGCGTCGCCGCTCATGCCGTAGACCATCTGCGCCAGACCGGTGAAGATCTGGATGCCCGGCTCCTGCAGCTCCATGCGCATGACGACCGACAGCGCGCCGCCGATGATGCCGGCGCAGATCGCGAAGATCAGATAGAGCGTGCCGATGTCCTTGTGATTGGTCGAATAGACCCAGCGGACCCAGCCATGATAGGGCTTGTGGTCGTGATCGTCGTGAGCTGCAGCCTCTGCCATGTTCCGCTCCATTCCCTGATCTTTCCTGGCCGCGGCATCAGTTGCCGGCAGCCGCTACCTTGTCTTGAGCATCAACCTCGGCCATCAGCGCCTTGTTGGCGCCGGGCAGGTCGGTCTTGGCTGCGGCCAGCCAGGTGTTGTACTGCGCGTCGGAGACGACGCGGATGGCGATCGGCATGAAGGCGTGGTCCTTGCCGCACAGCTCCGAGCACTGGCCGTAGTAGAGGCCTTCCTTCTCGGCCTTGAACCAGATCTCGTTGATGCGGCCGGGCACGGCGTCGGTCTTGACGCCGAAGGACGGCATGGCGAAGGCGTGGATCACGTCGGTCGCCGTCACCAGGACGCGGGTCATCGTGTTGACCGGCACGACCATCTCATTGTCGACGGCCAGCAGGCGCGGATAAAGCTTGCGGTCTTCCTTGCCGGCGGCGGCGCGGTCGGCGTCCTGGAGGATCGCGGAGTTGAAGGTGAGCGTCTTGTCGACCTGGTACTCATAGTCCCAGTTCCACTGGTTTGCGGTCGCCTTGAGCGTCAGCTTGGCTTCCTCCGGCGGCGTGTACTGCGCGGTGAGCAGCTGGAACGAGGGGATGGCCAGGCAGAGCAGGATGACAACCGGCCCGACCGTCCAGATCACCTCGATCAGCGTGTTGTGGCTGGTGCGCGACGGCACCGGATTGACGCTGGCGCGGAACTTCAGGATGCAATAGGCGAGCAGGAACAGCACGAACAGCGTGATCGGCACGATGAACCACAGCGTGTAGTGCTCGAACCAGGTCACCTGCCGCATGATGTCTGTGACGGCGGGCTGGAAGGTCATCTCCCAGGGCTGCGGCTGGGCCGCATGGGCGGATGCGCCGGCAAAGACAGCGACGGCGGCAGCGGCGCTTGCTAGGAATTTTCTCATCGCCCTCATCATCTCCCATTTTCTCGCGGCCGTATGCGCAAGAATATCGAATAGCGCCGGGACGGGAATCCCGGACAGTCCCAAGGCTGGTTCAAACCATACTCTAATTGCCTCCGCAAGAAAGGAGCGGAGGAAACCGTGCGGCATTTTTGCGCGCAAGTGCGACCACGCCTTCGGGACGGCAAAGCGGCCTCTGCCGATCACCGGCGCGTGATCGGCAGTGAACGCTCCGGACCCGCATGCCGCGTGGTCGCAATTCGGGCGAATTTGGCTTGGAAAAGCGCTGAATTGCCCATGTCCGGGCGGGCTGGCGGCGGTCTCGTCCTTTACTTGGCTGTCGCTCGGCTTCAAAGTGCCGTGATTCGCAATGGAGCCGTCATGAGACTCTGGCTTTCGAGAACCTTGGCGAAGGTCATCTTTCTCGCCGCCTTGCTTGGCGCCTGCCTGTCCGGCACGGGCGCATCGTACGCCGCACAAGCCAATGCCGCGCAGCAGCCGAGCGGCACTGTGCGCTCGACGCATGGCGCGTGGTCGATCATCTGCGACACGCCGGCCGGCGCGACGTCGGAGCAATGCGTGATGATGCAGAACGTCGTCGCCGAGGACCGGCCGGAGATGGGGCTGTCGGTGGTCGTTTTGCGCACCGCCGACAACAAGGCGGAGATCCTGCGTGTGCTGGCCCCGCTCGGCGTTCTCCTGCCCAACGGGCTTGGCCTCAATGTCGATGGCAAGGACATCGGGCGGGCCTATTTCGTACGCTGCTTCCAGGACGGCTGCTATGCCGAGGTGATCCTCGAAAAGCCGCTCCTCGACACGCTGAAGACCGGCACCTCGGCCACCTTCATCGTCTTCCAGACGCCGGAAGAAGGCATCGGCATTCCTGTCGACCTCAAGGGTTTCGCCGACGGTTTTGCCGCGCTCCCCTGATCCTAGCCGGGCAGGCTGCGACGACGGCGGTGGCCTGACACCGGTGTGATCGGGCCTGTTGCCGATTGTCTCGGCGCGCCTTCGCCCCTACATCGGGGGAAACGACCAATCCTCCCGCGGACGGACCTGCCATGAACAGCCTGATCGGCCAATTCGACATTTCCGACGATCGCCTGAAGAAGATCGTCGGAAA
>NZ_RZOJ01000535.1:0-3359 GCF_003998845.1 Mesorhizobium sp. M4A.F.Ca.ET.022.05.2.1
CCTTTTGCCGAAGGACGCGCCCTGGCCCGCCACAGGAACACCCCGGATACCGCGACCGAGCCAAGATAGACCAAAAACCAGAGCCACGGTGCTTTGCGCTCGAAGTTGAAATAGCCGAGATTGATGAATGAAGCCGCCGACACAATGACGGTGAAGATGAAGGCCATGACGAGCACGAGCCTGCCGGGCGACCAGCGATTCCACAACAGCAGCGCCGCCATCACGACCATTTCGGCGGTGTAGAAGCCGCCGAGGAAGCGGGCATTGAACGGCGTGACGGCCCAAGGCCAGCGCGGCTTGACCAGCACAGGCGCGAAAAACAGGCCCGCGCCCACGATCAAGACGATGATGACCGCCACAGAGAAAAGGCGCAGGGCCGCGGGAAACGGTGGGTTGTTGGATGTCGGCATGGGAGCGAGCCCCAAAGATGAATGCCTATATACCATCAAAGTGCCGCTTGCGGCCGGTGAAAATCTGCCGAATGGGAATTGAACTGTCACCAGGCTCATCTATTCGAATGGCCGTACGGTCCGTTTCGACGTAAAATGGGGCACTCGGACCAAAGCGCGGTCCGGTCAACTCGCCTCGAGGGCGCATTTTCCGGAGCCTGCACGATGAACGAAGCCCAGGATCTGTTCTCGCTTCTGCGGCAATCGACCGATGTCGATCCACTGGCAATCGACGCGATCAAGCGAACCATCGCGGAGGGCGAGGACCGTGAACTTTGCCGCATCAATACACCGGCCTTCGCCAGCAAGCATGGCCTCGACGAGGAGCGCGCCATAAGCGCCTTTCTCCATGCTGCGCGGGTCGGCATCTTCGACATTTCCTGGAATGTCCTGTGCCCCGGCTGTGGCGGCGTGCTCGACACCAACGCCACGCTGAAAACCCTTCAGAAGGACGAATACAGCTGCGCACTGTGCTCGCAGGGCTATTCGCCGACCCTCGACGAGATGGTCGAGGTGACATTCACCGTCAGTCCCCGCATACGCAGGATTGCGGCCCACAATCCACACGAACTGCCGATGGTGGAATATTTCCGCCAGATCTACTGGGCGTCCGGTGTCGATGTGCCGGATGAGGATTTCGCGAAAAAGCTGGAAGCGTTCTCGCTGGAGGATATCGAACTAGCGCCCGGTGAAAAGGCGGTTCTGCCCATACAGCTTCCGTCCGAATTCATTATCGTCTTCGAGCCGGTCACCCATTCAGCGCAGTTCATCGACGTGAAGGGCGAACCAACAAAGGAGCGCCGAAGTCTCTCTTTGGTCTTCGACCGCGACCATATCCAGAACCAGACGCTGGAGATGCAACCTGGCCCGTTGCGCATTTCGCTGGAAAACAGGACCGAAACCCGCGTGCTGCCGACGGTCTTCATCGCCGGCGAGGCATTGCATGATTTCCTGGGCAAACGCCGGCCCTTCCTCACCGCCAAGCGCCTGCTCACCAACCAGACGTTCCGCGATCTCTATCGCACGGATACACTCGACATCGACCAGCGCCTGAAGATTACCAGCCTGACCTTCCTGTTCACCGACCTGCGCGGATCGACCGCGCTTTACGAGCGGGTGGGCGACCTTGCGGCCTTCGATCTCGTGCGCGCGCATTTCCAGATTCTGCACGAGATCGTGGCGGCGGAGGCCGGCGCGGTGGTGAAGACGATCGGTGATGCGGTTATGGCGACCTTCGCGACGCCCGATCGTGCGATTGCCGCGGCCCTCAGGATGCGCGATGCGATGCGTGCGCTCAACGACACGAGCGGGCGCGAGGATTTGCTGCTCAAGATCGGCGTCCATGCCGGCCCCTGCATCGCCGTGTCTTTGAACGAGCGGCAGGATTATTTCGGCCAGACGGTCAACATTGCGTCGCGGGTCCAGAACCTTGCCAACGCACAGGCGATCTTCGCCACTCGCGCGGTGGTCGACGACAATCTCACCGCCGACCTGTTGCACAGGAACGCGCTGACGCCCGTAGCCCACGAGGTCTCGCTGCGCGGCATTGAGCGAGAGATAGCAGTATATACGATCCCTTGAAGACCTGAGTCGTTCCGGCTCCTACACGCGCCTATAGATAAAATAACGATCTGCGGGCACCGAAGGCGGCGGCGCGAGGCGCTGCAACTGCGGGTGGTCGAGCGGCGTGCCGCTGACCGCGATGCCGCCGACGCGAAGCAGGCGCGCGGTCAGATCGGGAAGCCAGGTAGCGGTCACTGCATCGCGATCTTCATAGCCGGTGCCAATGTCGGCATGAACAAGGGCGGCGTCTATGCCAATGAACCTATTCGCCGTCTCGCGTATTTCGCCGAGGACAAGGTTTTCAGCTTCGGGGATTGAGCTGGCGTGCGCGGCGAGCGCGCGGTCGAATGCCACGATCCGGCGTCCGGGCAGGCGCTCGCGCAGATGATGGAACGTCCGGCCGTTGCCGAGGCCGAGTTCGAGCACGGGGCCCTCGATCTTCGCCACCCCCGCGCAGACTTGATCGAGAATGTCGCGCTGTGCGGTCAGCCTGCGGATGAAGCTCTCGAGGCGAGACATATGCGTCTGTGTCCTGAACCGGCTCAAGTGATCGGCAATGCCCGCGACCATAACGGTTCACGGGTTAAACCCCCGATCGAGCCTCGCCGCATATAGAGGCGAACGATCAACACCGCAACAACCGAACAGGCTGCCAACAGGGGTCTTGCCGGTGCAGCCGGCGGGCCCGGCGCGCGGCGGGACAGCGATGTCACTTGTAGGGGTCTGCGGCGTCCCGCAAGCCGTCGCCTAGGAAGTTGAACGCCAGGATGACGAGAATGACGGGGAGCATCGGCAAAAGCAGCCATGGATAGAACGCGATCACGCTGACGCTGCGCGCCTCGGTGAGCAGGATGCCCCAGCTGGTTATCGGCGCCCTCAGGCCGAGCCCGAGGAAGCTGAGCGCCGTCTCGCCCAGGATCATGCCGGGTATGGAGATCGTCGCCGTCGCGATCAGATGCGACATGAAACCGGGAATGAGGTGCCGCCGGATAATGCGGCTGCTGCTGGCGCCCATCAATTGCGCGGCCAGAACGTAATCCTCCTCGCGCAAGGCTAGAAGCTTTGAACGCACTGCCCGCGCCAGTCCGGTCCAGTCGAGCAGCCCGAGGATGACGGTGATGCCGAAATAGATCAGGATCGGACTCCAGGTCATCGGCATGATCGCGGCCAGAGCCAGCCATAGCGGAATACTGGGAATCGATTGCAGAATTTCGATTATCCGTTGAACGATCAGGTCGAAGATACCGCCGTGATAGCCGGCCAGGCCTCCGATGACTATGCCAAGCAGGAAGCTGAAACTGATGCCGACGAGCCCGATTGTCAGTGAAATGCGTGCGCCATAGATGA
>NZ_RZOJ01000536.1:0-3346 GCF_003998845.1 Mesorhizobium sp. M4A.F.Ca.ET.022.05.2.1
GCGTTATCGCCTATCTTTCCGGCAACGCCGTGTTCGCCGAATATCTGCAGATCCACTTCGTTCCCGGCACCGGCGAACTGGCGGTGGTGCTTGGCGCGGTGATCGGCGCCGGCCTCGGCTTCCTGTGGTTCAACGCGCCGCCGGCCGCCATCTTCATGGGCGACACCGGCTCGTTGGCGATGGGCGGACTGATCGGCACGGTCGCGGTCGCGACCAAGCACGAGATTGTGCTGGTTATCGTCGGCGGCCTGTTCGTGGTCGAGATCCTGTCGGTCATCATCCAGGTCGGCTACTTCAAGATGACCGGCAAGCGCGTATTCTTGATGGCGCCGATCCATCATCATTTCGAAAAGCTCGGCTGGACCGAAAGCCAGGTGGTGATCCGCTTCTGGATCATCGCGGTGATCCTGGCGCTGGTCGGCCTGTCGACCCTCAAGCTCAGATAGGCCGCCGCTTGATCCCCGCCTCATCCTTTTCAGGCAAGCGCGTTTCGCTCTTCGGGCTCGGCGGTTCGGGGATCGCGACCGCGCATGCGCTGATCGCCGGCGGGGCCGACATCCTTGCCTGGGACGACAATCCGGATAGCGTCACCAAGGCCGCCGCCGCCGGGATCGCGACGGGGGACCTGCACGGTGCCGATTGGTCGCGCTTCTCCGCCTTCGTGCTGTCGCCCGGCGTGCCGCTGACGCATCCGAAGCCTCACTGGACGGTGGAACTCGCGCGGGGCGCCGGCGTCGAGGTCATCGGCGATATCGAGCTGTTCTGCCGCGAGCGGATCCTGCGGGCGCCGACGGCTCCCTTCATCGCCATTACCGGCACCAACGGCAAATCAACGACCACGGCGCTGACCGCGCATATCCTGAAATCGGCGGCGCGCGACACGCAGATGGGTGGCAATATCGGCCGCGCCATCATGACGCTCGATCCACCGGAAGAGCGACGCCACTACGTCGTCGAATGCTCCTCCTACCAGATCGACCTCGCGCCCTCGATCAATCCGACGGCCGGCATCCTGCTCAACCTGACACCCGATCATCTCGACCGCCACGGCACCATGGCGCACTACGCCTCGATCAAGGAGCGGCTGGTGGCCGGTAGCGAGACGGCAATCGTCGGCGTTGACGATTCCTGGTGCGCGCAGATCGCCGACCGGCTGGAGCGCGCCGGCAGGCCGGTCATCCGCATTTCCAAGCGCCTTCCGCTGACCGACGGCTACTTCGCCGATGGCAGCAACCTGATGGAAGCCGTGCATGGCCGTTACAGTCGTGTCGCCTTCCTGGAAGGTATCGGCTCGCTACGCGGCCAGCACAATGCGCAGAACGCACTGGCCGCGGTCGCCGCCTGTCTCAAGGTCGGGCTGGACCTCGGCGAGATCCAGGCGGGGCTGGAAAGCTTTCCGGGCCTGGCGCATCGCATGGAGCAGGTCGGCCGCAAGGGCCATGTGCTCTTCGTCAACGATTCCAAGGCGACCAATGCCGATGCGGCGGCTCCAGCCCTGTCCAGCTTCAACCGCATCTACTGGATCGCCGGCGGCCTGCCCAAGGAAGGCGGCATCGAGCCGCTGCGCGGCTTCTTCCCGCGCATCGCCAAGGCCTATCTGATCGGCGAGGCGGCACCCGCCTTCTCGGCGACGCTGGGCGAGGCGGTGCCCTACGAGATCTCCGGTACGCTGGTGGCGGCTGTCGAGCATGCCGCGCGCGACGCCGCCAATTACGATGGCGGCGAGGCGGTCGTGCTGCTGTCGCCCGCCTGCGCCAGTTTCGACCAATTCAAGAATTTCGAAGTGCGCGGCGAAGCCTTCAGGCAAGCTGCGAGCGCTATAGATGGCGTGAAACCCATCGGAGGGGCACGTTAATGCAAAGCCGTCTCGACAAAAGTCCGGTAGCCACCTGGTGGTGGACGATCGATCGCTGGTTCCTGGCGGCATTCCTGTCGCTGATGGGTCTGGGCATCGTGCTCTCCTTCGCGGCGAGCCCGGCGGTGGCCGAACGCATCGGCCTAGACAGCTTCCACTTCGCCACCAGGCAGATCATCTTCACCGTGCCGGCGCTCGGCGTGATGCTCGCCGTCTCCTTCCTGGAATCGCGGCAGATACGGCGCATGGCGCTGGTGATCCTGTGCACCATGCTGGTGCTGATGGTGGCGGTGCTCTATGTCGGCGTCGAGGTCAAAGGCGCGCGGCGCTGGGTATCGCTTGCCGGCCTCTCCATCCAGCCGTCGGAGTTCCTGAAGCCGGCCTTCGTCATCGTTTGCGCATGGCTCTTCGCCGAGCACAAGCGCCAGCCCGACATTCCCGGCAATCTGTTTGCCCTGCTGCTCCTGGTTCTGGTCGTCTCGCTTCTCGTCGCCCAGCCCGACCTTGGCCAGACCATGCTGGTGACCGGCACGTGGGGGGTCATGTTCTTCATGGCGGGCCTGCCGTGGCTGTGGATCATCGCGCTCGGCGTCACCGGCGTCAGCGGCCTGTTCGCCGCCTATACCGTGTTTCCACACGTCGCCGCCCGCATCGACAAGTTCCTGACCGGCGAGGGCGACACCTTCCAGGTCGACATGGGGCGCGAGGCGTTGATCAATGGCCACTGGTTCGGCGTCGGCCCGGGCGAGGGCACGGTCAAGCGGGTCATCCCCGACAGTCATGCCGACTTCGTCTTCTCGGTCGCCGGCGAGGAGTTCGGGCTGGTGATGTGCTTCTTCATTATGTCGATCTTCGCCTTCATCGTGCTGCGCGGCCTCAACACCGCGCTCAAGGAACACGACGACTTCGCGCGCTATGCCGTTGGCGGTCTGGTCACGGTGTTTGGCCTGCAGTCGGCCATCAACATGTGCGTCAACCTGCAACTGATGCCGGCCAAGGGCATGACGCTGCCGTTCATCTCCTATGGCGGCTCCTCGCAGATCGCCATCGCCATCTCGATGGGCATGGTGCTGGCCTTGACGCGCAGGCGGCCCGAGAAGCGCAAGCAGATGGGTTTTTCCTTCCCGCAGCGCGCCATGCCGGCGGAGTGATATGTCGCGGGGTGTGATCCTTCTGGCGGCGGGCGGCACGGGCGGACATCTCTTCCCGGCCGAAGCGCTGGCACATGAGCTCAATGAGCGCGGCTGGAAGGTGCATCTGGCCACCGACCATCGCGCCGAGCGCTATTCCGGCCAGTTCCCGGCTGTCAACATCCATCCGATCCAGTCGGCGACGCTTGGCTCGAAGAATCCGCTGGCGGTGCTGTCGGCCTTCTGGACGATCTGGCGCGGTGTGCGGCAGGCCTCGAAGATCATCGCCAGGATCAAGCCGGAAGCCGTCGTCGGCTTTGGCGGTTATCCGACATTGCCGCCGCTTTATGCCGCGACACGG
>NZ_RZOJ01000537.1:0-3342 GCF_003998845.1 Mesorhizobium sp. M4A.F.Ca.ET.022.05.2.1
GTTCTCGTCGTTGTGCGAGTCGTGCACATGCGCGTCGCAGGTGGCTTCGAGCCGCGCCGCCCAGTCGGCGATGACGTCGCTCTTCGGCGAGGCCGCCTCGGTGTGGATGGCGGCGGCGAGCTTGCGTATCTCTCCGGCCAGCACCGCCAGGTTGATGGTGCGGATCGACGCCATCTCGGGCTGTGCCTTGATGGTCATGACGGCGCGGCGCATGCCGTCGAGACGGTCGGCAAGTCGCTGGCGCAGCGGCCTCAGCTGCCGGCGGTCGTCCGGCAATTCCTCAAGGCTCTCGTCGAGGATGGTCACCGTATCGAGGATGCCCTCGAAATCGCCCTGCAGATGCACGGAAGGCGCTTCCGCCCATTCGGCGCAAGCCGCGGCGACCGCCACCAGATGGCCGGCGAGATTGCCGCTGTCGACGGCCGAGATGTAGAGCGGATAGAGCGGCTTCAGCGTCGTCGTGTCGTACCAGTTGTAGAGATGGCCGCGGTCGCGCGGCATGCTCTCGATGGTCGTCATCGTCGCGTCAATGCGCGTGATGGCGTCAGACAGGCTGATCCAGCCGAAGTCGCGCGCCGACACCACCGACAGCAGGTAGACGCCGATATTGGTCGGCGAAGTGCGCGGCGCCACCACCGGCGCCGGGCTTTCCTGGAAATTGTCGGGCGGCAGATGGTGATGCTCGGCCGTCACGAAAGTCTCGAAATAGTGCCAGGTGCGCCGCGCGATGGTGCGCAGCGTATGGATGTCGGCGGCCGAGATGCGCAGCCGGTCCTCGGTCTCGGCCGAGCGGCTGATCCAGCAGGCGACAGCCGGCGAGCCAATCCAGAAGATGGCGAAGAAGAAGGCGACGAAGGCGCCGGTGGAATCGGCCAGCACCGGGATGGCAAGGCCGACGACGCCGATGATCACCGCGCCATACATCATGCCGTAATAGGCGCCGAGGTCACTGCCGCCGCTCTTGTGCGCCTGCGAGGCGGTGCGCCATTCAAGCAGGTTCTGCCGGCTGACGAACAAGCGATAGAGGGTGCGGATGATGGCATCGCCCATCATCCAGGCGAGATGCGCCATCAGCAGCACCTTGAGCGCGACCAGGGCGGTGCCGAAGATGGTGTCGCGCGCCAGCGCCGAAAAATGGCCGCGCGGGGTCTGGTCGCCGCTCTTGGGCAGGATGCCATTGACGATGTCAAAGGTGGGCGCCATGAACAAAGTGAGGATCAGCAGCGCCTGCCATTGCGCGGCTTGCGTGAAGGGCAGCAGGGTCCAGCCGGCGATCGCCGCCATCACCCAGAAGATCGGCGTGAGCGAGCGGCGCAGATTGTCGACCATCTTCCAGCGCGACAGCGCCGGCACGCCGGAGCGCGGATCGAGGATGAAGCCGAGAAGCTGCCAGTCGCCGCGCGCCCAGCGGTGATGGCGTGACGCGTCTACCGAATAGCGGGTCGGGTAGTCCTCGACCAGCTCGACATCGGTGACCAGCGCCGAGCGCGCCAGCGCCCCTTCGAGCAAATCGTGGCTGAGGATGGTGTTTTCCTCGATGCGGCCCTTCAGCGCCGCCTCGAAAGCGTCGACATGGTAGAGGCCCTTGCCGGTGAAGGAGCCGTCGCCGAAGACGTCCTGGTAGACGTCCGAAACGGCAAAGACATAGGGGTCGAGGCCGCGGTTGGCGGAGAAAACGCGCTGGAAGAAGGAGGCGTCGTCGCCGCTGGTCAGCGAAGCGGTGATGCGTGGCTGCAGAATGGTGTAGCCAGCGGTGACGACGCGTTTTGAGGCGTCGAAATGCGGCCTGTTGAGAGGGTGGCTGAGCTTGCCGGCCAAGCTGGCCACTGCATCGCGGGTGGTGCGCGTGTCGGCGTCCAGCGTCATCACATGGACGACGTTTTCCGGCAGCGGCACGTCAAGCGGCAAATAGGTGGTGTCGCTGTCACCGCGCAGCAGAAGGCTCAGCTCATGCAGCTTGCCGCGCTTGCGCTCCCAGCCCATCCAGCAGCCCTGCGCGGCGTTGTAGAGCCGGCGCCGGTGCAGGACATAGAAGAGCGGCGCACCTTCGGTCGGATAGCGGGCGTTGAGCCTGGCGATCTCGTCGCGGGCAAATTGCAGGATCTCGATGTCGGCGGCGTCGATCTCGGTCTTCGAATCCGGCCAGTCCGAAAGCAGCGCGAAATGGATTTCGCCCGCCGAATTGGCGAGGTGATGTACCTCGATGTTGCGGATATTCTCCTCGACATCGTCGCGCGAGCCGATCAGCGAGGGCACCACGACCAGCGTGCGCGCCTCGGCGGGCACGCCATGCTTGTAGTCATAGCCGACGAGCCGCGTCGGCTTCAGGAACAGCGAGACGACGGTGTTGAAGAAGGCGAGCGCGCCTTCCGAGGCCGGCACGGCGAACAAGGCCAGCATCAGGACGATCGACGGCAGCGCCAGGCCGAGGTGGTCGAGCGCGTTGCCGGCCAGCGCCAACAACAGCACCGTCAGCGCAAAGACCGGCACGACGACGCCCAGCCAGCCGGTAGCGGAGAAAGCGCGCTTGACCGTGACGCTGATGGTTGGCCGATAGCCGATCGCCTTTTCCAGCTCCAGCCGGCGCGGGCCGACGAGGAAGAAGCCGACATCGGTATGCACCGTGGCATCGGTGTCGGGCGCCTCGGCCTGGGGAACCTCAGCGCCGGAGGCATCGGCGATCAAAACATGGCCGGCAAGCTCGATCGCCTTTTCGGCGACGCGGAATTCAGAGAGCTCCGACCGGCGCGCCAGTTCCTCGATGGCGGTGCGGTACTGGTCGCGTGAGAAGAAGTCGAGCGCGGCGAAGTCGGTCTTCTCGCGCAGCAGCGTGTCGATGCGGCTGACGCCCTCGAACCAGACCGTCCAGTCGACGTCATTGATGAGGCGCAGGCCGCGGATGATGTTGCCGGTGGTGACGTTGCCGCTGGACAGTGTGTGATGCTCGGAGATGATGATCTCCTCGGCATCGGAGCCGGTCTTTTCCAGCTCGCTTTCCAGCCATTCCAGCGCCCGGCCGGCGTTCTGCGAGCCGTCGCGCAGGCGGTAGAGCAATTGGGTGGCGAAAGTGGTGTCCTGCGCGTGGCTGCCATAGTGCGACAGGATCTTCTGCCGGTCGGCATTGTCGTCTGTCGCCAGCACCCGGTCGGCGACCTCGTTGGCGATCTGGCGCATCTGCCTGGTGCGGTTGACGCGCACGGCGATGCGGCGGAGATTCTCGATCAGCACGAAGCGCAACAGCGACGGCAGCGCCCAGAGCTCGCCGATCTTGAGCGGCTCGACCGACTGGAAGCCCTCGACGATCGCCTTGAACATGGTGGCCGAGACCGAGCTGTCGGAATG
>NZ_RZOJ01000538.1:0-3331 GCF_003998845.1 Mesorhizobium sp. M4A.F.Ca.ET.022.05.2.1
TCGCGGTATTTCGAGCGCGTGCCGCAGCCGAGCGCCTGGACAAGGTCGGAGATCTGCTGGTTGGCGGCGAGCTTGTCGTTGCCGGCGCTGGCGACGTTGAGGATCTTGCCGCGCAGCGGCAGCACCGCCTGGCTGGCGCGGTCGCGCGCCTGCTTGGCCGAGCCGCCGGCGGAATCGCCTTCGACGATGAACAGTTCGGCACCGGCGGCGGCGTTCTGCGTGCAGTCCGCGAGCTTGCCCGGCAGGCGCAGCTTGCGCACCGCGCTCTTGCGCGACACTTCCTTTTCCTGGCGCCGGCGCACGCGCTCGTCGGCGCGCGCAATCACCCAGTCGAGAAGCTTGGAGCCCTCCTGCGGATTGTCGGCCAGCCAGTGGTCAAACGGATCGCGGATGGCGTTTTCGACGATGCGCATCGCCTCGATCGTCGCCAGCCTGTCCTTGGTCTGGCCGACGAATTCCGGCTCGCGGATGAACACCGAGAGCATGCCGGCGGCCGAGATCATGACGTCTTCCGAGGTGATGACCGAGGCGCGCTTGTTGCCGATGAGATCGGCATAGGCACGCAGCCCGCGCGTCAGCACGTTGCGGAAGCCGGCCTCATGCGTGCCGCCTTCGGCGGTCGGGATGGTGTTGCAGTAGGAATTGAGGAAGCCGTCGCCGCCGAACCAGGTCACCGCCCATTCCAGCGATCCGTGGCCGCCCTGCTTGTCGCTTTTTCCCGCGAAGACCTCGCGCGTGACCTGGAATTCGTCGCCGAGCGTGGCCTTGAGATAGTCCTTCAGGCCGCCCGGGAAATGGAACTCGGCCTTGGCCGGCGTCTGGTCCTTCTCCTTGATCAGCGACGGATCGCAGGTCCAGCGTATTTCGACGCCGCCGAACAAATAGGCTTTCGAGCGGGTCATGCGGTAGAGGCGCGCCGGTTCGAAAGCCGCGCCCTTGCCGAAGATCTGCTCGTCGGGGTGGAAGCGGGTCCTGGTGCCGCGGCGGTTATGGACCTCACCAAGATGCTCAAGACCGCTCACCGGGATACCGCGCGAGAAGCGCTGGCGGTAGAGCTGACGACCCCGCGCGACTTCGACCTCGAGATGGTCGGACAGCGCGTTGACGACGGAGACGCCCACGCCGTGCAGGCCGCCGGAGGTCTCATAGACCTTGCTGTCGAATTTGCCGCCCGAATGCAGCGTCGTCATGATGACTTCGAGTGCCGGCTTCTTGAATTTCGGATGCGGATCGACCGGGATGCCGCGTCCGTTGTCGGTGACGGTCAGGAAGCCGTCGGCCGACAGCTCGACATCGATGAAGGTGGCATGGCCGGCGACCGCCTCGTCCATCGAATTGTCGATGACCTCGGCGAAGAGATGGTGCATCGCCTTGTCGTCGGTGCCGCCGATATACATGCCGGGCCGACGCCGCACCGGCTCCAGGCCCTCCAGCACCTCGATGTCGGCCGCGCTGTAGCCTTCGCTGCCGTCGCGCGAGGCGGCCGGGCGCTTGGCCGCCGCCTGCACCAGCGGATCGGCCGGGCGCGTGGTGGCGCGAACCGGTTGCGGCTGCTTTTCCAGGTTGCCGAAAAGGTCGTTGCTGTCGTCCATGCTGGCCATTAGTCCGGTACTGCGAATCACTCTTCGATACTGCCACGCTTTTGACGGGCGAACGAGGTTCCTGTTCCGTTCGGGGAATTCGGCTCCTCTTACTCCAAAACCTTTCGATAACCAAGCTGGCGGAAATAGGTCGAATCCAACGGGTTCGGATACCTGATTCTTTAACAATAACCCCTAGCGTGAGTCCCAACGAATAAAAGACCACGGGCGTCAGGGGTTTCGCGTGAGGGGCAAGGCCATAACAATGATCGGCATCGCCGCCGTCTTCGGCGCGATCTCGATCTTTGCCGCGGATTTCTGGGTCAAGAGCCAGGCGAAAGCCGATTCCGAAGAGAAAACGGCTTCGATCGCGATGCCTGCCGAACCCAAGGTCGAGTTCAAGACCATTGTCGTGGCCAATGCGCCGCTGCGCTACGGCATGCAGCTCGACAAGGCGCAGCTCAATGAAATCCCGTGGCCGCAGGATTCCCTGCCGCAGGGCGCGTTCACCTCGGTCGACGAACTGCTGAAGCAAGGCAGTCGCGTGGTGCTGTCGCCGATCGAGATCAACGAGCCGGTGCTGCTCACCAAGCTGTCGGGGCCGAACGGCCGCGCGACACTTTCCAACATGCTGTCGCCCGGAATGCGGGCGGTGACCATCCGCACCGATGAGATCGCCGGCGTCGGCGGCTTCGTCACGCCGGGCGACCGCGTCGATGTCGTGCTGACGCGCGATGCCGGCGATATCCAGGAAGTCGCCAAGAATGCGCAGGGCGCATCCGGCTCGACGATCACCTCCGAAATCGTGGTGGCCGATGCCAAGGTCCTGTCCGTCGGCCAGGGCGCCGACGAGCGCCAGACCGAGCCGCAGGTTGCCAATTCGGTGACACTCGAGGTGACGACCGAGGGCGCGAAGCAGGTGGCGCTGGCCCGCACCGTCGGCACGCTGTCACTGTCGCTCCGCTCCGCCAGCGACAGCAGCGCCGGCAAGGACGGCCTCACCACGATCTCATCCTTCGGCGGCTCGGTGGCGGCAAACGCGGGGGCGGCTGCCGGCGCGCTGTTCGAGGCGGTGGCGAAGGAGCCGGAGAAGCCGCAGTTCAAGACAATCATCGTGACGCGCGGCACGAAGGCCGAGGAATACAAGGTGCCATCGCCGGGCCAGCAGCAGCAATAGCCGGTGGGGACCGGCGGGGACAGGACAATGTTTGGGCTGAACATACATAGCGTGAAGCGGGGGCGGCGCCTCGCGGGCGTGTTTGCCGTGGCGGTTTCACTGGCCGGGGTCGGCATGCTTGTCCTCAGCGGGCAGGCGCGGGCCGGCAATGACATCGTCTATGTCTCGGCGACCAAGAACGCATCGATCAAGGTGGCCAAGGGAAAGCCGCGGACGATCATGACGAGCGCGGCCTTCTACCAGATCGTCATCGGCGATCCGGAGATCGCCAACGTCAATCCGCTGACCGACAAGTCCTTCTATGTGCTGGGCAACAATCTCGGCACCACCGGCATCGCGCTGTTCAATGAGAACAAGCAACTGGTCGGCACGATCGACATCGAGGTGACGCTCGACACCGAGCAACTGGCGAACACCATTCGCGCCAGCGTGCCGGATGCCAAGATCAACGTCGGCTCGGCCAATGGCCGCGTGGTGCTGTCGGGCGAAGCGGACGATGCGGTCGCGGCCGAAAAGGCGAACAAGATCGCCACCCGTTTTTCCGGCAACGAGGAAGTGATCAACTCCGTCAACA
>NZ_RZOJ01000539.1:0-3303 GCF_003998845.1 Mesorhizobium sp. M4A.F.Ca.ET.022.05.2.1
CCAGGCAATCGTCGACGCGTTCGCGGCGGCGGGTAATCCCGGCGTCGTCGGCATCGACGGCAAAATGGTCGACCGGCCGCACCTGCGGCTCGCCGAGCGATTGCTGGCCCGCGCCAGGGCGGCAGGGATTTCTGCCTAGTCGATCGCTCGCCGCCGATCGCTTGGCCAGCGGCTACCAGACCAGCGGGATCAGCCGGTAGCGGACATTTGCCGCGTAGTCGTCATAGCCCTGCAGGCCGGTCCGCAGCGTCCTCTCCTCGATAAAGATGCGGACCGCCAGGAGCACGATGAAAAAGAGCACCGAGGCCAGCCCCCACCAGGAGCCAAGCAGAAGCGCCGTGCCGGCAAAGTAGGGGATGGCGCCGGCATACATCGGATGGCGGACATAGCTGTAGGGGCCCGTGGTAATCACATGCTGTCCGCGCTCACCCTGGATCTTCACTACAGGCGCCGCAAAACTGTTCTCCAGCATCGTCAGGTAGCAGATCCAGATACCGACCAGCAGGACCAGCCCACCGAGTGCCAGTCCCCAGAAAGGAACCGCCGACCAGCCGTGGCGAAAGTCGAGCCCCATGAGACCCAGCCACGTAAAGATGGCGATGAGCAGTATGGAGAGGAGCACCTTGTCGGCCGCGGTCTGGTCCTTCTGGATCGGAGGGCGCAGCCGCTCGTTCATCAGCCCGGGATCGCGCCGGGCGAGCGACACGCCCATGGTGAGGCTGAGTCCAATCATCGCCACCAGATACACCCAGGCTCCCGGCCAGTTCAGCGTGCCGGCCGAGAGGAACAGCACGGCGCCCATGACGCCGAACCACACGAAAGTCTGCAGGATCAGTCTTGCGATCATGGCCAACCTTCCGCGAATGTCCCGCCGCCGTTTACCTGAGCTCTGCCTAGTCCTTTCCCCAGCGCGGCCGGCGCATCGAGAAAATCTCGTCGATGCTGGCATAGTCCATATAGCCGAGCCGGCCGACATTGCCGGCCCTGACGATGTCGAAGATACCGTCCTTCAGATAGGCATCGTCGATATGGACGCCAACCACCTCGCCGGCGACGACGACGGCACTCGTCTGCGTGCCGTCGAGCGCACGCGGCCGGATGATCTCCGTCACCCGGCACTCGAGCGCGGCCGGCGCCTCCGCCACCCGCGGCGGCGCGACAAGGCGCGACGGCGCCATCGTCAGATCGGCATAGCCGAACTCGCTGACGCCGCGCGGCGCGTCGACCGCGGTGCGGTTCATCTTCTGCGCCAGATCGCGGCTGACCAGATTGGCGACGAACTCGCCGGTCTCTTCGGCGAAGGTGGCGCTGTCCTTCTCACCCTCCGATGAGAACCAGACGATGAAGGGCTTTGTCGAAAAGGCATTGAAGAACGAATAAGGCGCGAGGTTGATCTTGCCTTGGCGGTCGATGGTCGAGATCCAGCCGATCGGTCGCGGCGCCACGATCGCCTTTGACGGATCGTGCGGCAGGCCGTGCCCTTTCGAGGGTTCGTAGAACATTCTAGCCAGCCCACGGTCCCTGATAGTCGGCGTAAAGCTTTGCCGGGTCGGGCCGCGGCCGCTCCGGCGCCGGCCCTTGGTAGGAGCCGATATGGACGAAGCCGATCACGCGCTCTTCCGGCGCCAGGCCAAGGATCGCCCTGCCCTTCGGCACGTCGGAATACCAGTTGCTGATCATGTTGGTGCCATAGCCCAGCGCATTGGCGGCGATCATCAGATTCATAGCCGCCATGCCGCCCGAGAGAAACATCTCCCATTGCGGGATCTTCGGATTCTCCTTCGGCACCGACACCACGCCGATCACCAGCGGCGCGCGCGAGAACCGCGCGAGTTCCTGGTTACGCCGGCCCTCGGGCAGCGGTCCCTCGCGCTGTTCGGCCAAGGCCGCCAGCTTCTTGCCGATTTCGACGCGCGCCTCGCCGCGATAGAGGATGAAGCGCCAGGGCTCGAGCCGGCCGTGATCCGGCACGCGCGTGGCGGCGGTGATCAGGGTGGCGATCTCGGCATCGCTGGGCGCCGGCTCTTTCAGGTCTGGAATCGGCGCGGAGTTCCGGGTCAGCAGGAAGTCGATGATCGGCGACGCCATGGGCGCAAGTCTCCTGGAAGTTCGGTTTTGGGCTGAAGCGCGCCTGTGGGAAATTCGGGCGGCTCGGGCATTGGCGCTTCGCGCCGGATGGCAAGAGCCCTGCGGAACGGGATTGGGACTCTCAGGCCTTGAAATTGCCACCGCCTTGGGCTTCAACGCAAGGCATGTTTGAGGGGACACTGCGTCTTTTCCTGGTCTGGCTGGCGGCGGCGCTGTTCATGGCGCCGGTTTCGTCGGCCGTGGCGCAGAACGCGGACGGCATCAGCAATCTGAAGCTGCCGGGGATTTCGAGCTACGCGACGCCGAAAGGCGAGACATCGCTGGCCTTGAGCGGCGGCGGCGCCATCACGCTCTCGGCGCAACTGACGGACAAGGGCAACGACATCACCCGCGGCATCGTCTGGCGGGTCTTCAAGCCCGAGCCGGCCAGCGACGGCAAGCTGCCGATGGTGGCTTCGGCGCATGGCGGCACCGCCGTGTTCCAGCTGGAGCCAGGCAGCTATCTTGTCCATGCTTCCTATGGGCGGGCCGGCGCCACCAAGCGCATCACCGTGGGCAAGGAGGCCAAGCGCGAAAGCCTGGTGCTCGACGCCGGTGGCCTCAAGCTCGACGCCGTGCTGTCGGGGGGCGTGCACATACCGCCGAAGAAGCTGCGGTTCTCGATCTACGAGGACAAGGTCGAGGCCAATGGCGACCGCGCCCTGATCGTCCCCGATGTCGAGCCGAACGCAGTGGTGCGGTTGAATGCCGGCACCTACCATGTCGTCTCCACCTATGGTTCGGTGAATGCGGTCATCCGCTCCGACATCCGTGTCGAGGCCGGCAAGCTGACCGAAGCGACCGTCGAGCACCGCGCCGCCGAGATGACGATGAAGCTGGTGCGCGAGGCCGGCGGCGAAGCGATCGCCGACACCTCCTGGTCGCTGCTCAACGAATCCGGCGACCCGATCAAGGAAACTGTCGGCGCCTTCGCCTCGATGGTGCTGGCCGAAGGCGACTACACCATTATCGCCAAGAACCGCGACCGCATCTACCAGAAGGATTTCACCGTCGTCGCCGGCCAGAACCAGGAGATCGAGGTTCTCGCCACAGAGGCTTCGGCGATCGATCCCGAGGAAGGCGCGGACTGATCAACCTGCCCGTCAGGCCGCCTTGCGCATGCGGCGCGGCAGGAATTGCGCCCGGCCGCGCGGCGCGGCAGGCGCCAGGTCGAAG
>NZ_RZOJ01000053.1:0-24005 GCF_003998845.1 Mesorhizobium sp. M4A.F.Ca.ET.022.05.2.1
CCTTCAGGCCAGGCACCTTGGAGATGCGGTTGAGGTCGGCGAGCGGCACGGCGGAAAAGGCGGCGAGCTGGATTTCTTCCGCCTCGAGCGCCGCGGCCGCCGACGTGCGGTCCGGCAGCACCTGGTAGACGATCTCATCGAGATAGGGCTCGCCCTTGCCCCAATAGTCGGCGTTCTTCGCCAGCCGGTAGTACTGGCCGGCCTTGTATTCGGCGAATTTGTACGGGCCGGTGCCGACCGGCGCGTTGTTGGCCGGGTTCTCCTCGATCTTGCCGCTCTCATAGACATGCTTCGGCACGACGCTCGAAAGCGCCGGCAGGGCATTGCGGATCAGCTGGAACGGCGTCTGCTTGGCGAATTTGAAGATGGCGGTCAACTCGTCCGGCGTTTCGACCGCCGTCAGGTCCTTGAACACTGTGCGGCCGAGATTCTGCAGCGGCTTCCATACCTGCAGCGCCGAGAAGGCGACGTCGACGGAGGTGAATGGTTTGCCGTCATGCCACTTGACGCCGTCGCGCAGCTTGAACGTCACCGAGAGGCCATCGGCGGCGCCTTCCCATGAAAGTGCCAGGCGCGGCTGGAGCCCGTCCTTGCCGTCGAAGGAGGATTCGGCCAGCGTTTCCACCACCTTGCTGGAAATGAAGAAAACGCCGTTGGAGGCGACGATCGCCGGGTTGAGGTTGCGCGGCTCGGAGTCGGCGGCTACGACCAGCCGGCCGCCCTTCTTCGGCGTCTGCGCGCGGCCGATCACCGGCAGCGCGGTGGAGGCGAGCAGCGCCGCCGAGCCGGCAAGCACGGTGCGCCTGGAAATGGTGAGAGCTGACATGATCGACCTCCGTCCTCCGCGCCACCCGCTCGGGCGCCAATCCCTTGACGCCAGCTTGTCCACGAGCGTCGTTGCGGCAGCGATTATGAGCCTCGCCAAGGGTTTCGCCAGAGACGGATTTGGCGCATTCTGGCGTGGCTTTGAAATTTCCGTCCGCTGGACCAGTCGTTAGGCAAGCGGTTCAGTCGAACAATCTGGTAGGACCAGATGTTGCTATTGACGCGCGAGAACGCGGCATTGTGACAATCGATGACGGCCGGAAGCTGATTTCTGGCTGGACCAGAGTAGCCAAAGTGATGCAGATTTAGCCGACAGCCAAATGATCAGCCACAAAACCAGCCGGCGAGCCGGCCCGATCGGCCAGCACATTCAGGGAGAGAAAAAATGAACATCGCCCCGGGCAAGAATGCGGTCGCCATTCCATTCGACCAGGCCAGGCTGGACGGGCTGATGGAGGAAGCCGGCATCGACGTGCTGCTCGCCACCTCCAAGCACAACACGCAATATCTGCTCGGCGGCTACAAGTTCATCTTCTTCGCCGCCATGGATGCGATCGGCCACAGCCGCTACCTGCCGATCGTTGTCTACGAGAAGGGTGGGCCAGACCGCGCTGCCTATATCGGCAACCGTATGGAGGGCGCCGAGCACCAGAACAACCCGTTCTGGACACCGACCTTGCACGCCGCCTGCTGGGGCACACTGGATGCCGCCAATCTCGCCGTTGAGCATGTGCAGAAGATCGGCAAGGGCGAGGCGCGCATCGGCATCGAGCCGGCCTTCCTGCCGTCGGATGCCTACACGCTGGTTCGCAAGGCGCTGCCGGATGCGAAGCTGATCGATGCGACCGGCATGCTGGAGCGCATGCGCGCCATCAAGACCGACGCCGAGCTCGAGAGGCTGCGTGTCGCCTCCGAGCTGATCACCGATTCGATGCTGGCGACCATCCAATGGGCGCGCGAAGGCACGACCAAGACCGAGATCATCGAGCAGCTGAGGCGCGAGGAGACCAATCGCGGCGCGCATTTCGAATATTGCCTGCTGACCCTGGGCTCCAGCCACAACCGCGCGGCCTCGCCGCAAGCGTGGAAGCAGGGCGAGGTGTTGTCGATCGATTCCGGCGGCAACTACCACGGCTATATCGGCGACCTCTGCCGCATGGGGATTCTCGGCGAGCCGGACGCAGAGCTGGAGGATCTGCTGGCTGAGGTGGACGTCGTGCAGCAGGCGGCGTTTTCGAAGGTCAGGGCGGGCACGCTCGGTGGCGATATGATCGCCCATGCGGAGGGCGTGCTGAAGGCCTCGAAGGTCTCGCCTTACACGGATTTCTTCGCCCACGGCATGGGGCTCATCACGCATGAAGCGCCCTTCCTGATGACCAACCATCCGGTCACCTATGAAGGCACCTATGCCGGGAAGCCGCTGGAAAAGAACATGGTGCTGTCGGTCGAGACGACCATGCTTCACCCGACACGCGGCTTCATCAAGTTGGAGGATACTGTCGCGGTGACGGATAATGGCTACGCGATGTTCGGCGACCGGGCCAGGGGATGGAACAGGGGCGGGATTTCATAAGGCCGAAAGTCGGCGCCGCCCCTCATCCGCCTGCCGGCACCTTCTCCCCGTAGAACGGGGAGAAGAAGGCAGCTTCGGCGATTTGCGAAATCGTTGATGAAGGCGTCTTTCTCCCCGTTCTACTGTCCGGCAGGACAATGAGGGGCGGCGCCAGCCTCGAAGGTTCACTCCCCTGCCGGCAGCAGCCTGAAATCCGGCAGGTCGCGCAGCGCCAGTTCCGGGCCGGCCGGCGAATAGACGACGAAGAGCTGCATCGGCTGGTCGCCGGTGTTGAGCGTCGAATGGAAGCGGCTCTCGGGCACATAGACTGTGCAGCCGGGGCCGACTTTCGCGAACACCGGATTGCCGTCCTCGTCCTCGACCATCTGCTCGCCATGGCCGGAGATGACGAAGATGATTTCTTCGGCGCCGGGATGGTTGTGGCGGGGGTGGCCCTTGCCGGAGGGCAGGTCGACGACGCCGCCGGAAAAACGCTCCGCACCATTCACTTCGGGCGCGACCGTCAGGGCCAGCCTGCCCCAGTCGAAGCCAAAGGCGCTGACGTCCTTCGGATACACGAACACCTTGCTCTTGTCGGTCATCGTCTCATCCCTTCTTTTTCTTGATGGTCGCCTTGCCGCGGCCGACCGCGACCGCCTTGAAATCCGCCGTCTGTTTGGCGATTGCGGCCTCCGCCGGCAGCCGTTCCATCGAGCTCGCACCATAGAAGCCATGCAGCCCTTCGCAGCGCTCGAGGATGTAGCGGGCATCGTCCGGCATCGAGATCGGCCCGCCATGGCAAAGCAGGATGACGTCCTTGCGCACCGAGCGCGCGGCGTCGGCGATAGCGTCGATCTCCTTCACGCAGTGGTCGAGCGACTTCGCCGACGTGGCGCCGATCGAGCCGCCGGTCGTCACGCCCATATGGGCAACAATGATGTCGGCGCCGGCCTTTGTCATGGCGCGCGCCTCGTCGGGGTTGAAGACATAGGGCGTGGTCAGGAGGTCGTGCTTGTGCGCCTCGGCGATCATGTCGACCTCGAGCCCAAAACCCATGCCGGTTTCCTCGAAGCTCTGCCGCATGGTGCCGTCGAACAGGCCGATGGTGGGAAAGTTCTGCACACCGGAAAAGCCCATCGTCTTCAATTCGGCCAGGAACAGCGGCATGATGACGAAGGGATCGGTACCGTTGACGCCGGCCAGAACCGGCGTCTTCCTCACCACCGGCAGCACCTCATAGGCCATCTCCTTGACGATCTCGTTGGCGTTGCCATAGGCGAGCAGGCCGGCCGCCGAGCCGCGCCCGGCCATGCGGTAGCGGCCGGAATTGTAGATGATGATGAGGTCGATGCCGCCGGCTTCCTCGGCCTTGGCCGACAGGCCGGTGCCGGCGCCGCCGCCGACGATCGGCACGCCATCGGCGAGCATCTTGCGGAACTTCTCCAGTATTGTCTTGCGCGAAATTGCGGCCATGCGTCCGGGTCTCACTTCTTGACGATATCGAGGAAGGCCGCGGTCGCGGCCCTGGCGAATTCGGGATCGTTGATGTGCAGCGGCAAGCGCGTCACGATGTGTGTTGCCGTCGGACGGATCGTGCGTTCGATGGCCTCGAACAGCGCGGCATCCGCTTCCGGATCGAAGAAGGCGCCGCCGTCGATGTCGAGCGCCGAGACGCCCTTTTCGGGGATAAGGAAGTGGACCGGACCCTCGCAGCGGCTCAGCTTTTCGCCGATCCATTCGCCGATCTTGCGACATTCGTCCGGCGTCGTGCGCATCAGCGTCACGTTGGAATTGTGTTCGTAGAGCAGGCGTCCGCGATAATGCTCCGGAATGGTCGGCGGCGCCCAGAAGTTGACCATGTCGAGCGCGCCGGCCGAGCCGACATAGGGAAGTTTCGTGCGAGCGGCGGCGCCGAAGCGATCCTGCGTCGCCGGCAGCACGCCGCCGAACAGCAGGTCGCAGACCTCCGTCGTGGTTATGTCGATGATGCCGGCGAGCAAGCCGGAGTCGGCGAGCTTCTCCATCGTGCGGCCGCCGGCGCCGGTGGCGTGGAAGACCATGCAGTCATAGTTGGCGCGCAGATGGTCGGCGATGGCCGTCACGCATGGGGTGGTGACACCGAACATGGTAAGCCCAAGCGACGGTTTGCCGTAAGCGGATGGGGCCGGGTTCCGCACCATGCCCGAGATCGCCTGAGCGGCATTGTGCAGCACGACGCGCGACAGGCGGTTGAGGCCCGCCAAGTCGGTCACCGATGGCATCATGACAATGTCGGAGACGTCGACATAGGGTGCGGTGTCCCCGGAGGCGAGCGTCGAGACCATGACCTTGGGCAGGCCGAGCGGCAGTGTGCGCATGGCCGATGTGACGATCGAGGTGCCGCCGCCGCCGCCGATACCGATCATGCCGGATATGTCGCCGCGCGACTGGACGAAGCGGGCGAGGGCGAAGGCCATCGCTGCGACCGACCTGCCGCGGTCGTCGTTGCCGAGCACGGCGTCGCGGCCCTCGGGGTGATGGGCGGCTACCTCTTCGGCTGACACATCGACCGGCACGGTGGCAGCGCGCGTTCCGACGTCGACGCGGGTCACGGTAGCGCCGGTGGCGGCGATCGCGTCCGCCAGGTAGGCAAGCTCCTCGCCCTTGGTGTCGGCGGTGCCACCACGTAGATGCGCTTCATCGAGTTCCCCGTTCCCTGGCGTGTCTGGCGCCGCCGCCCGCCACTCGTTGCCCGGTCACCAAGACCATTGCAATTTTTTGAGACGCGCGTATCGTATTGACATGGATGTCTCACGTCAACAAGCCGCGCCGAACGACGACACCGTTGAGGGCCGAGCGGCCGAGCGTGGCGCGCGCGCCCGCACCAGGCGGCTGATGCTGGAGACGGCCACCAGGCTGATGCAGGGCGGCGCCACACCTTCCGTGAGCGAGGTCGCCGAGGCGGCCGAAGTGTCGCGCGCAACCGCCTATCGATATTTCCCGAGCCAGGCAGCACTGGTGCAGGCAGTGGTCGATGAGGGGCTCGGCCCTATCCTCACCTGGCGCTCGGCGTCGGACGATCCGGAGCGCAGGGTCGCCGAACTCTACGCCACCGCGATGCCGCGTATCGAGGCTTTCGAGGCGACGTTCAAGGCGGCGCTGAAACTGTCGCTGGATCAGTGGGCCAGGCGCCAGGCAGGCACGCTGGGCAATGAGCCGGCCTTCACGCGCGGGCATCGCATCGACCTCCTGAAGGATGCGATAGCGCCGCTCAAGGGCCGTTTGCCGCCGCGCGAGTTCAAGCGTCTGGCGCAGGCGCTGTCGCTGATGTTCGGCGTCGAGGTGCTGATTGTATTGAAGGACATATGGGGCCTGGACAGTCGTCGCATGATGGCGGTCGCGCAGTGGGCGGCGGGCGCGCTGGTGCGGGCGGCCGTGGCGGAATCGGAAGGCGACGCCACATCGGCGGCAACCGCAAAATAACACAAATCTGGTTGGACCAGATCGGGAGGTCAGTTATGCATAATAGTCCCGATGAGATGATCGAAACAAGGCCCGCGCGTATCAAGGAGTAGGAAAATTAAGGTAAAACAGGCAGATACCGCTGCAAATGGCTTGCCTGACCGTTCCTGATCGCTCAAGAAAGGGCTTGACGTCCCTTTAGAATTGGTAATACCAGATTAAGGCTGACAACGCGGATCGAAAGTGAGGGCTGCGATCCATTTTTCCGCCGGGCGGGGAGGCGCCCAAACCGGAAGAGTGCCATCACTGGAGGAACTACCAGGGCCGGCCTCGCCGCCGGCTCGCATGACACGGTAGAATGCGCACAAGGGAGGAAACATTATGCGCAAGATAGTGACCAGCGTCATTGCTGGTATCGGCTTAGTGCTCGCCTGTGGAACGTCTTCTTACGCGCAGGACAAGGAACTCACCATCTTCTGGGCGGAATGGGATCCGGCAAACTATCTGCAGGAACTCGTCAACGACTACACGGCCGAGACCGGGGTGAAGGTCACCGTACAGACGACGCCATGGCCAGATTTCCAGACCAAGGCCTTTACCGAGTTCAACGCGCATGGCGACGCCTACGACATGGTGGTCGGCGACTCGCAATGGCTTGGTGCCGGTTCGACGCAAGGCCACTATGTCGACCTGACGGACTTCTTCAACAAGCACAAGCTTGGCGATGTGATGGCGCCCGCTACTGTAAAGTATTATGCCGAATACCCTGGCGGTTCCGGAAAATACTGGGCGATCCCGCTTGAAGGCGATGCGATCGGCTGGTCCTATCGCAAGGACTGGTTCGAGGATCCGAAGGAGAAGGAAGCCTTCAAGGCGAAGTACAACTACGACCTCGACGTGCCGAAGACCTATGCGCAGCTGCGCGACATCGCCGAGTTCTTCCACCGTCCGGACCAGAAGCGGTACGGCGTCGCCATCTACACCGACAATTCCTATGACGCGATGGCGATGGGCGTCGAAAGCGCTATCTTCAGCTATGGCGGCGACCTCGGCGACTACGCAACTTACAAGGTCGACGGCATCACCAATTCGAAAGAGGCCGCCGCCGGCCTCGACATGTACAAGGAACTCTACAAGTTCACGCCTCCCGGTTGGGGCAAGACCTTCTTCGTGGAAGACAACCAGGCGATCACCGGCGGCCTCGCCGCGATGAGCATGAATTTCTTCGCCTTCTTCCCGCCGCTGGTAAACAAGGCCACCAACCCGTACGCCGACGTGACCGGCTTCTTCGCCAATCCGGCCGGCCCGGACGGCAAGCGCTTCGCCGCTCTCGGCGGCCAGGGAATTTCCATCGTCTCGTACTCGAAGAACCAGGAAGAGGCGACGAAGTTCCTGGAGTGGTTCATCAAGGACGAGACCCAGAAGAAGTGGGCGGACCTTGGCGGCTACACCTGCAGCCAGGCCGTGCTGAAATCGGAAGCGTTCCAGAACGCTACGCCTTACAACAAGGCGTTCTATGACACGATGTTCATGGTCAAGGACTTCTGGGCGACGCCGGAATACGCCGAGGTGCTAGATCAGCTGAACCAGAACATCTATCCGTTCGTGGTCGGCGGGAAAGGCACCGCCCAGGAAGCGCTCGACAAGACCGCCGCCGAATGGAAGGCGACGTTCACCAAGTACAATCGCTACAAATAAGCATCACATTCAGAATGCCGGAGGAGGGTTTCCCCCCGGCATTCCTGTTTCAGGGAGACGCTCGTTGGCTTCGGTAGCCCTCACACATCTCGATCCTGCCTCAAGGGCCGCAGCGCGCGGCTGGTCGGATCTGACCATCCGCAACCTGTTCATCATCCCGACGCTGGTGTTCCTGATCGTTTTCAACATCTTCCCGCTGATCTATTCGCTGGGCTATTCCTTCACGAACTTCGCGGCGAACCGGAGCGAGCCTTGGCAGTTAGTCGGCTTGCAGAATTACCGTGAGCTGCTTAGCGACGATCACATCTGGTCGAATTTCATCATCACGGCGAAATACGTCATCGTTTCGGTGGCCGGCCAGATGATCGTTGGCTTCGGCCTCGCGCTGCTGCTCAACCGCAGCTTTCCGATGAAGGGCCTCATCACCACGCTGCTGCTGTTGCCGATGATGATGTCGGCAGCTGTCGTCGGCCTGTTCTGGCAACTGCTCTACAGCCCGTCATGGGGCCCGATCAACTACGTCTTCGGCCTGGGCGACTTCGCCTGGCTGTCCAACCCCGACAGCGCGCTCTACGCCGTCGCGATCACCGATATCTGGATGTGGTCGCCCTTCGTCATGCTGCTTTCGCTCGCCGGCCTGTCGGCCGTGCCGCAGCACCTCTACGAGGCCGCGGCGATCGACCGCGCCGGTTGGTGGTACACCTTCACCCGCATCACCTTGCCGCTGGTCTCGCCGATTCTTTTGATCGCGCTGATCTTCCGCACCATGGAAGCCTTCAAGACCTTCGACATCGCCTACACGATGACGACCCAGCCGACCGCCGAACTGATTGCGATCCGGCTCTACAAGCAGGCGTTCCAGCAATGGGATACCGGCAAGTCCTGCGCGCTGGCCTACATCGTGCTGATCATGGTGCTGGCCATCACCAACCTCTACGTGAAGTACCTCAACAAGGTGAAGGAGCGCTGAGATGGCCGCCGTCCGCACTTCTTCCGAGATTGCCCTCAACCGCGCGGCAATCGTTGCGGTGCTTATCGCGACGCTGATCTTCCTCGCGCCGATCTACTGGATCGCCTCCACTGCGTTCAAGCCGAAGGAGCTGGCGGTCAGCGTGCCGCCCACCGTCCTTTTCCAGCCGGAAGTCACCCCCTTCATCCGTCTGTTCACCAAGCGCGTGCAGATGCAGAAGCCTGTCGACCCGCAAGTCTACGAGGCCGCGCCCTGGTGGGAGAAGCGCATCTATGACGGCGGCGAGCGGGTGCTGAAAGTTGGCAAGGACGTGCAGCTTTCGCAGTATCCCAACCGGTTCATGAACAGCCTGATCGTGGCGGTCATCAGCACGGTGCTCGCCGTCGGCATGGGGACCTTTACCGCCTACGGCTTCTCGCGCTTCAAGATCGCGGGCGAGGCGGACCTTCTCTTCTTCATCCTGTCAACACGCATGCTGCCGCCGGTGGTCGTGGCGATCCCGATGTTCCTGATGTACCGGATGGTCGGCCTCAACGACTCGCATATCGGCCTGATCATCCTCTACGTCGCCTTCAACCTGTCCTTCTCAGTCTGGCTGATGAAGGGCTTCATGGACGAGATCCCGAAGGAATACGAGGAGGCGGCGCTGGTCGACGGCTACACCCGCATGCAGGCCTTCTTCAAGATCGTGCTGCCGGAAGCGGCGACCGGTATCGCTGCCACCGCAGTGTTCTGCTTCATCACAGCCTGGAACGAGTACGCCTTTGCGCTGATCATGACCAACCGACGCGCCCAGACGGCGCCGCCCTTCATCCCCAGCCAGATTGGCTCGGGCCTGCCGGACTGGACCACGATCGCCGCGGGCACCTTCCTGTTCCTGCTGCCGGTCGCAATCTTCACCTTCCTGTTGCGCAACCACCTGCTTCGCGGCGTCACCTTCGGAGCGATCCGCAAATGAGTTTTCGCGCGGTCAACCAGAAATACCTGTTGCCGGCCTCGCAGATTCTCATGGTGCTGGGCATCATTGCGCTCTGCCAGCCATGGAGCCTCGGCCTGCATTCCTATGGCGTGACGATCATCCTGATCGGCCTGATCGGCTTCAACATCACGTCAAAGATAGCGCCGGAGCGCCCGGAGGAAACCGGCGCCGCGATGCACGAGGGGGCACGGCAGTGACGCAGATCGAACTTCGCGGCATCGAGAAATTCTTCGGCGCCGTTCAGGTCATCCACAATCTGAACCTCGCCATCGCCGACAACGAGTTTATCGTGCTGCTTGGCCAGTCGGGCTGCGGCAAGACCACGACGCTGCGTGCGATTGCGGGGCTCGAAACGATCGACCAGGGCGACATCCTGATCGACGGCAAGGCCGTGCAGCACCTCAAGGCTGCCGACCGCGACATCGCCATGGTGTTCCAGTCGTTTTCGCTCTACCCGCACATGACGGTGTTCGAGAATATCGCCTTTCCGTTGCGCGCAACGCGCATGGGAAGCGGCGAGGTCGACACGTCGGTTCGCGAGGTCGCCCGGGTTCTGCGGATCACCGACCTGCTCGGCAAGAGGCCGTCGGCGCTATCCGGCGGCGACATGCAGCGCGTGGCGATCGGCCGGGCGCTGGTGCGGCGCCCGAAGGCGATGCTGATGGACGAACCGATCGGCGCGCTCGACGCCAAGCTGCGCGAGGAGATGCGGGCCGAGATCAAGCGGCTGCACATCAAGCAGGGTTCGACCACGATCTACGTCACGCACGACCAGATCGAGGCGATGAGCCTGGCCGACCGCATCGTCATCATGCATGAAGGATTCATCCAGCAGGTTGGCACGCCGGACGAGGTCTATTCGCATCCCGCCAACCTGTTCGTGGCCCAGTTCGTCGGCAGTCCAGTGATGAACGTCGCCGAAGCGTCTGTCTCCGAAAAGGCGTCGGCCGCCTCGGTCACCGTCGGCGATGCGCCCGCGGGTTTCGAGTTCCCGAGCGCGCTCTTGTCGAAGCTCAACGGCCACGCAGCCAATGGCGGCCTGACGCTGGGTATCCGGCCGGAAGGCGTGCTCGTCCGGCGCGATGCTGCGCCGGGCTACATGCCGGTTGAGGCGCATATCATCGAACCGCTTGGCTCCTTCGACATCGTCGATCTCAAGGTCGGCTCCCAGATGCTGCGCGCCCGCACCAAGGCCGGCTACGTCGCCGGACCGGGCGAAAAGGTCCACGCCCGCATCGATCCGGAGCAGGCGCATTTCTTCGATACGGCAAGCGGCAAGTCGCTAGGAGTAAGGCTGTAATGGCCCATATCGAACTCAAGAACATCACCAAGACGTTCGGCAATCACACCGCACTGACGGGCCTCGACCTCGAAATCGCCGACGGCGAGTTCTTCGTGCTGCTCGGCGAGACCGGCGCCGGCAAGACGACGACGCTGCGACTGATTGCCGGGCTCGAGAAGCCGACCGAAGGCCAGGTCTTCATCGACGGCGTCGATGTCGCCGACTGGGGGGCGGCCGAGCGCGACGTGGCGCTGGTGCTGCAGCAATATTCGCTCTACCCGCGCTACACGGTGCGCGAGAACCTTGAATTCCCGCTGAAGCCGAAGATCCGCCGTCTGCCGGACGCCGAGATCAAGGATCGCGTCGCGCGCGCCGCCCGCACGCTCCGCATCGAGCATCTGCTCGACCGCAAGACCGACCGGCTGTCAGGCGGCGAGATGCAGCGCGTCTCGATCGGCCGGGCCATCGTGCGCAAGCCGCGCGTGTTCCTGATGGACGAGCCGCTGTCGGCGCTCGACGCCAAATTGCGCGAGGCGCTGCGCACCGAACTGAAGAACCTGCAGATGCAGCTCGGCGCCACCTTCCTCTTCGTCACCCACGACCAGATCGAGGCGATGTCGATGGGTGACAAGGTCGGCGTGCTCAATCATGGCCGCATCGTCCAGACCGGCACGCCGCAGGAGATCTACAACAATCCGCGCGACACCTATGTGGCGAGCTTCGTCGGCTCGCCGCCGATGAACCTTATCGACGGCAAGCTGGTCGACAACCGGGCAGTGATGGCGCCGATGAATTTCGAACTGCCGCTTTCAGGGGGAGGAGCCGGCAATGCGGTCGACGGTCGCCCGCTCGTCTTCGGCATCCGTCCGGAGGACGTCTATCTGGAGAGCGGCGCGCCGGTCGAGGCACGCGTCCACGACGTCGAGAACCACGGCGTCGAAAAGATCGTGACGCTGAGAGTCGGCGACGCGATGCTGAGAGCCACTGTGCCGGCAAGGACTGCCGTCGAGATCGAACAGCCTGTGCGCTTTGCCTGGAATCCGGACAGGGTGGTGATGTTCGACAAGGGCAGCGGCGTGAGTCTGCGGCACGCCAGCTAGGCGGACGGTCCCTTCAAGCTACCGGGGCAGGCAGGCGCGCGGGCCCCTTTGCCCTACCTCGGCAGATAGGTCTCGTACGGCGTGTCGTTGATCAGCAGGATCACGCACTCCGTGTCCGAGAGGCAGGCATCGTCGTGCATCTCATTGGCCTTCTGGGTCCAGTAGGACCCTGGCGGCAACGCGACCTTGGTCGCCTCGCCGCCATCCATCTGCCAGTGCGCCCACAGCCCCTGAATGACCACGGCGCGATAGTCCGCGGTATGCGCGTGAACAGGCGCGCGCCAGTTGCCGGGAACTTTGAGCAAGGTTCCCGCCGGGCCCTTTGCACGCTCGCCCCATAGCGGGCCGAGGCGCTGCGGCTGGTCAGGCGCCTCGACAGCATAAGGGATCTTGCTCGCCGGCAGGTAGCTGTCTTCGAGGGCGAATGCCCGCCCCGGAAAGACGGTGAGCGCGGCGAGCGCAAGCAAGGCTGGGTGATTGACCATGGCGGGTTCCTCCGCCGGCCAGCTTAAGCTGCCCCCGCCGGCAGGGAATGACGCTGCGTCCAAAACACTTGGCAATTCCTCCAGGCGACAGGAACCGACCCGCGTTCAGGCGACCGGGCTGTCGTCGCCGTCGCCGGTGTTGCGCAGATGGCTCGGCGCCACGCCCATGACGCGCTTGAAGGCGCGGCTGAAGGACGCCTCGGAATCATAGCCCAGCCTTGTCGCGGCCACCGAAACCCGCATGCCGTCGCGGGCCAGCCATTGCCGCGCCTGGTGCATGCGAACGCTGAGCACATATTTGGCCGGCGTCTCGCCGACCACGGTGGCGAAGCGCTGGGCGAAGGCGGAACGCGAGGCTCCCATCATCCGCGCCAGCGCCTCGACCGTCCAGTCGCGGTCCGGCTGCAGGTGGATGGCGGCCAGCACCTTGCCGACATCCGGACTGCGGACGGCGGCGATCCATCCGGTGGCATCGCCGCAGCCGTTCTCCACCCAGGAGCGGATGATGGTGGCGGCCAGCACATCGGCAAGGCGCGCCAGGATGCCGCCGGAGCCGACCCGGTCCATCGTCACCTCGCCGGCCATCGCATCGAGCAGGTGCTGGATGCCCGGAGCGTTCGCCATCAGCTTACGTGCCTGCATCAGGTCCGGCATCATGTCGAGCAGCGGATGCGAGCCGTCGAGATTGAAATGCATGCTGCCGCAGAACAGCAGGGTCTTGCAGCCATCGCAGCCATTGGAGACGTCGTAGATGTTCTCGCAAACCGGCTCGATGCTGTAGCGGCCGATCGGCACGGCAGGCACGCCCGGCGCGCTGGCCAGAACGTGCTCGTCGCCGCGCGGGATCAGCAGCGCGTCGCCGACCGACAGCTCGATCCATTCCTTCGCCGGCGAGAACAGCCAGCAGCCTTGCTGGCCGATGAAGTGGAAGCGCGCCGCCTTCTGCGCGGGAAAGGACACCGCCCAGGGTTCCCCCAGCACGCAGCGACCATAGTCGACGCCGTCGAGGCGGAGGCCGCGTAGCATGTCGGTCAAAGGATCGCCGGAAGCCGGCAGTGCGGTTCTGGACGAATTGTAATTCATTTCGGCGTTTCTAGCATGGAAACTCCATCGCGTCACTTCCTATGTTGCATGTCAGCCAAATGTTGCGCCGCAAACAAGTCGGACTGGCAGAGCGCGCCCGCGAAGCATGTAACGGGTGGAGGCCGAGCCGGTCATTTCCTAAGTGGCGCGCAAACAGATCGGAGATTTAGCCATGACCGAACCCACCACGGGCGTCATCGACGCCGCTGTTCTAGACAGCGCCGACTCTCAAGAACGATCAGAGCCTGCTTGGGGCGCGGTGGTGTCGCTGGCGCTCGGGGTGTTCGGCCTTGTGACTGCGGAATTCCTGCCGGCCAGCCTGCTGACGCGGCTGGCGCAGGACCTCGGCGTCAGCGAGGGCGCGGCCGGGCAAGCGGTGACGGCGACGGCGGTGGTCGGCGCGATCGCGGCGCCGACCATGGCCATCGTCACCAAGCGGCTCGACCGCCGGCTGGTGATGTGGATGCTGACGGTTCTGCTCATCGTCTCCAATCTGCTCGCAGCCTTTGCTTCCTCGCTGACCATGCTGCTTCTGGCCCGGGTGGTTCTCGGCGTCGCGCTCGGCGGCTTCTGGTCGATGTCGGCGGCGATGGCGCTGAGGCTCGTGCCGATGCGGCTGATGCCGCGCGCCATGTCGATCATCCTCACCGGCGTTTCGGTCGCCACCGTCACCGCCGCGCCGGTCGGCGCCTATGTCGGCGATGTCTGGGGCTGGCGCACCGCCTTCATGATCGCGGCCGTCGTCGGCGCGCTGGCGCTCTTGGTGCAGCTTGCCACCATCCCGCGGCTGCCGCCGGCCGGCGTGGCCAGCGTGCGCACCTTGCTGGAGGTCTTGAAGCGGCCGATGATCAGGGCGGCGCTGCTGGTCGTGCTGCTGGTCGCCTCGGGTCACTTTGCCGGCTTCACCTATGTGCGCCCGTATCTCGAGGTGGTTCCGGTGCTGCCGATCGAGACGATCTCGCTGGTGCTGCTCGGCTACGGCATCGGCGGCTTCTTCGGCAACTT
The DNA here is from genome assembly GCF_003998845.1 of Mesorhizobium sp. M4A.F.Ca.ET.022.05.2.1. Lineage (NCBI taxonomy): Bacteria > Pseudomonadati > Pseudomonadota > Alphaproteobacteria > Hyphomicrobiales > Phyllobacteriaceae > Mesorhizobium > Mesorhizobium sp. M4A.F.Ca.ET.022.05.2.1. The sequence goes on from NZ_RZOJ01000053.1 coordinate 14,421, forward strand.
CGCCGGCGGCTTCATGGCCGAGCGCAACCTGAAGGCCGCGGTCGCCCTGGCGCCGCTGCTGATTGCCGTGTCGGCGCTGGTGCTGCTCACCCTTGGCGCCTCGCCGGTGACGGCGGCGATCGCCGTCGCCGCCTGGGGCTTCGCCTTCGGCGCGGTGCCGGTCGGGCTGCAGACCTGGCTGGTGCGCGCGGCGCCGGACGAGGCCGAAAGCGCCGGCGGGCTGATGGTCGCCACGTTCCAGGTGGCGATCGCGCTCGGCGCCGTCTTCGGCGGCCTGCTGGTCGACCATGCCGGCGTCGCCAGCGCCTTCGCCTATTGCGGCATCGCAACGCTGCTGGCGGCCCTGGTGGCGGTGCTGATGGGGCCGAAGCGCGCGGGCTAGCCAGCCCCCGCGCGATCATCCTACATCGGCCCGGCAGCCGCCCGGGCCGATGTCGCCGTGATCGCCGCCACGAAGCGCTCCAGGCTGTGCTCGACATAGGCGGTCAGCTCCATTTCGGGATCGAAGCTCCACCACAGCAGCGAGCCCTGCCAGTGCGACGCCATCAGCAGGCCGATGTCCTGAGGCATGCCGGGTATACCGGCGAAACAGTCGGCGAGCACCTTGCTTAGCGCCGCTTTCCAGGCGGCGCCACGTGCCCGCAGCACGGGATCGCGCAGGTCCTCGCGCAGCACCAGCAAACCTTCGGCATAGGATTCGATGTCGCCATAGCCGCTGGATAGACCACCCAACAACCGGATGGCCCCGGCCGGGGTCCTCGGCGTCGAGGCGGACAGCGCTTCGGTTTTCCGGTCGAGCCCATCCCAGGCATAAAGCAGCGTGCGTTGCTTCAGCTGCGCCTTGCTCCCGAAGCGCTGCACCAGCGTCGACCCCCGATAGGCCGCATGCCCGCGCCAGCCGCTCGAAGGTCAGCGCCTCCGGGCCTTCGGCGTGCATCAGCCGGTAGGCGACCTCCAGCACCTGCTCGTCGGGTTGCGTTTTCGGCCGGGTCATCTTGACATCCATTTATAAACGAATGATCATTTATAAATTAGGAGCGCAGCAGGCGCCAGCCCTCGTTGTGGTGTTTTGGTTCGGGAGGTTTCGATGATGCTTGAAGGGAAGGTCGCCCTTGTCGCCGGCGCAACGCGCGGTGCCGGCCGTGGCATCGCGGTCGAGCTCGGCGCCGCCGGCGCCACCGTCTATGTCACCGGGCGCACGACGCGGACGCAACAGTCGGACTATGGCCGTCCGGAGACGATCGAGGAAACGGCTGAGCTGGTCACGGCGCAAGGCGGCAAGGGCATTGCCGTCCAGGTCGATCATCTGATTGCTGACGATGTGCGCGAACTGGTCGAGCGTATCCGTGCCGAGCAGGGCCGTCTCGATGTCCTGGTCAACGATCTGTGGGGCGGCGAGAAGCTGTTCGAGTGGAACAAGCCGGTCTGGGACCACGATCTCGAGAACGGCTTGCGCCTGCTGCGCCTGGCCATCGACACGCATCTGATCACCGCGCACCACGCGCTGCCGCTGATGATCGAGCGGCCGGGCGGGCTGCATGTCGAAGTCACCGACGGCACGGCCGAATACAATGCAGACCACTACCGGCTGTCGCCATTCTACGACCTCGCCAAGGTGGCGGCGACGCGCATGGCATGGGCGCACGCCAAGGACCTCGCGCCACATGGCGCCACGTCGGTCTCGCTGACGCCCGGCTGGCTGCGTTCCGAAATGATGCTGGAGGCCTTCGGCGTCAGCGAGGCGAACTGGCGCGACGCGACCGCCAAGGTACCGCATTTCGTCATTTCGGAGACGCCGCGCTTCGTCGGCCGCGCCGTCGTGGCGCTGGCCGCGGATCCGGAGCGGTCGCGCTGGAACGGGCAGTCGCTGTCCAGCGGCGGGCTGGCGCAAGTCTATGGCTTCACCGATCTCGATGGTTCGCGCCCGGATGCCTGGCGCTATGTCCCGGAGGTCCAGGATGCCGGCAAGCCGGCCGATGCGACCGGGTATCGCTAGAATTGCGCTAGGCCGAGCGACCGTCGAAGTCGAAGATCTGGACGGAGGCAAGGTCGATCCCGTCGAGGCAATTGATGTTGACATAGGCGCTGCGTTCGCTGCCGTCGCCGACGTCCTCGGCGAAGGGATGGATGCCGCAAAAGCGGCAGAAGCGATGGGCGATGGCGCCCTTGCCAAAGGTGTAACGGCCGAGGTCGTCGCCCCAGGCGAGCAGCCGCAGGTTCCGATGCGGCACCGCCCAGAGCAATGCCGCCTTGCGGGCGCAGATCGAGCAGTTGCAGCGCACGGCCCCGCCGAGCTCGCCTTCGACCTCGAACGCCACCTTGCCGCAGTGGCAGCCGCCTTTGTAGAGCATCGTTCCTTCTCCCCTTCGGCCCGGCAGTGCAAATATGCCTGATCCAACTCATTGTTGGAGCATGATCTTTCCGAAAACCGGTTCCCACTTCTCGGGATCATGCTCTAAAGACGCTGCAGCCTTGCGGAGTCCGACACCGAAAATGCAATCAGTCCGCGATCATCTCGAAATTCTGCTGTCGCGTCTCGCGACCCGCGCGAGCGACGAGTGCGTGTTCGTGCGACTGTACCCGGAGGCAGCGCGAGCAGCCGCCGACGCCAGCGATGCGCGGCGGAAGGCCGGCGTGACGCTCGGACCGCTCGACGGCACGATCGTCTCGATCAAGGACCTGTTCGACGTCGCCGGCGAGGCGACCACGGCCGGATCGCTGATGCTCAAGACCGCCGCGCCCGCCTTGCGCGACGCCGCCGTCGTCAGCCGGCTGCGCCAGGCGGGCGCGGTCATCCTCGGCAAGACCAACATGACCGAGTTCGCCTTCACCGCGATCGGTACCAACCAGCATTACGGCACGCCCGGCAATGCCACCGACGCCAGCCTGATACCGGGCGGTTCGTCCTCGGGCGCCGGCGTCTCGGTCGGCGAAGGTACCTGTGACATCGCCATCGGCTCCGACACCGGCGGTTCGGTGCGCATACCGGCATCGCTGAACGGCGTCATCGGTTTCAAGCCAACGGCGCGTCGGGTGCCGCTGACGGGTGCCTATCCGTTGTCCGCGACGCTGGATTCGATCGGACCGCTGGCGCTGAGCGTCGCCGCCTGTGCCGTCGCCGATGCGGTGATGGCGGCTGAGGAGGTGCCCCCGCTGCATCTGCCGTTGCCACTTGCCGGACTTCGTGTCGGTATCCCGCGCGGCGTTCCTTTCGAGGACACCGAAAGCGAGGTGGCGACCGCGTTCGAAAGATGCCTGGGCCAGGTCGAGCGGGCCGGCGCGCGGGTTGCGGACCTGTCGATCGACGACCTGCTCGCCGAGATGCGGGCGGCGACCAGGCGCGCGACGATCGCGTCAATGGAAGGCGCCGAGGTCCATGCCGACTGGCTGGCGACAGGCGCTTCCGTGCCGGTCGATCCGCATGTCAGCGGGCCGTTGTCGCGCGCGCTGGCCATCCCCGCGTCGGTCTATATCCGGACAATCCGGCGCCGCAAGGCGCTGGCCTCAGCGATGGACGAGCGGCTGGCCGCGGTCGATGTGCTGGCCCTGCCGACGACGCCGGTGGCGGCGCCGACCATCGCCTTGATGGCTAGCGACGCGGCGCTGCGCGAGCGGACCGAAGGCCTGCTGTTGCGCAACACCCAGGTCGCCAACCAGTTCGATCTCTGCGCCATCTCTGTGCCGATGCCTGGAACGGCGCGTCCGGCCGGGTTGATGCTGGTGGCCCGCAACGGCCATGACCGCCATCTGCTGCGCATCGCGGCAGAAATGGAGCGGCTGCTCTGACGAGCAGCGTGCCCACGGCAATCAGTGCGCCGCGCAGCGCCTGCGCTCGGCTTTGCCAGAGGCGCGTTCGATACGCGTAACGACCAGCATGGGCGGCTCGTTCGGCTCACCGCGATGCTGGATCGATCCTCTGACGACGAGCTTTCCCGCGTGGAGCTTGTCTGATGTATCGGGTGCGGCCCTGTCTTGCAGCGGCAATTCGGTGGTGTTGAGTGCCACGCCTTTGACGACCTTGCCGGTGCCCAGATCCAGCGCGTTGCCTGAGGGACAAGGGGCTCTGAAGCAGACGAGTCCATTGCTGCAGTAGACATAGTCGCTGCTCTCTGTCGCAGCGAGTGTGGGCGAGGCCGCGATCGAACATGCGGCGAGAACCAAGGATGCCAAGCGACGATTCAACATGGCTTCAGCGTCACCAAGAATTGAGGCGGAAGCGCGGTGCATTTCACCTGTCGGCCGGAAACCGTCGACGGTAGTGGTCGACCACGTCCGGATTGCGCAGATTTGCCGGCAGCTTGCCGGCCAGCACCAGCAGCGCCTCGCCCGCCGCGCCGACGCCCATGCGCATCATCGACTCCTCGGTGATCCCGGCCATATGCGGGGTGACGATGACATTGTCGAAGCTGAAATAGGGATGGTTCGGCGGCAGCGGCTGCGTCGCAAAGACGTCGAGCGCGGCACCGCCGATGCTGCCCTTGCGCAAGGCTTCGATCAGCGCATCGTCGTCGACCACCGGCCCGCGCGAGACGTTGATCAGCAGTGCGTTCGGCTTCATGCGCGAAATGCGCTCGCGGCTGATCAGGCCGCGCGTCTCCGGCGTCAGCGGACAGCAAAGCACGATGATGTCGCTCTGCTCGACCAGCGCGTCGATCGACAGGAAACCGACCTTGTCGGGCGCCGGGCGCATACTGCGCGTCGTTGCCACGACATTGAGGTCGAAGCCGTGCGCGGCGATATGGCCGACCGCCTGGCCGACCGCTCCGAGGCCGACAATGCCGATGGTCTTACCGGCGAGCTCGGTGTTGGCGTTGGCATGGTCGCGTCCGGCGAGCCAGCCCTTGGCGCGCAGGTCGCGGTCGACCATGCGAAAACGCCGAAGCAAGGCCAGCGTCACGAACATCACGTGCTCGGCGACCGAGCGCGCATTGACCGCCGGCACGTTCGCCACCAGCACGCCGGCTGACGTTGCCGCCTCGACCGGGATCATGTCCAGCCCAGCGCCATGACGGATCGCGGCGCGCAGCTTCGCGGCGCCGCCGAAGAGCTCAGGTGGCAGCGGCGCACGGACGATGACGATATCAGCATCCTTCGCCTCGGCGGCAAGCGTTTTGCCATCGAGGGCGGAAGCGACGACCAGCTTGCCTGCCCCGGCCAGCATGGCGGAGGCGCGCGGATGCAGCGGGTGCGTCGACAGGATTCTGGGCATGTGGCTCCCGTTTGTTTGCCGCATTTCTGCGATGCCAAGCGATGCCGCTTGGGCTGCAAAATGCTCTAGGCCTTTTCGAGCGCCGGGCTTGTCGGCTCCGTCCCACGCCCCTCGATCAGGCCCTTCCAATAGCTTTCGGCGCCTTGCAGATGGGCGTTCATCAGCGCCTGGGCGAGGTTGCCGTCGCGGCGCAGCAGCGCCTCGTAGATCTGGATATGCTCTGCATGCGAGCGCACGCTGCGCTCGGGATCGTTGAAATAGATCGGCAGGCGCTGCTCGCCCATCAGGTAGTAGACGCTGCAGATGTTGTGGAAGATGCCGTTCTTGGTGGCGCGCACGATCTCGAGGTGGAACTCGCGGTCTTCCTTGGCCAGACCCTCGCCGGCGGCGATACGCTCCTCCGAGGCTTTCAGGATCTCGCGCAGCCGCTCGAAATTCTCCTCGGTGGCGCGTGAGCAGGCAAGCTCGGCGGCCTTGATCTCGTGGATCTTGCGCAACTCGACCGTTTCGTAGATCTGGATCGGATCGAGCGGCAGGCCGGCGCGGGCGAAAAGGGCCAACGCCTCGACGCTCGCCTGCTTGGTGTCGACATAGATGCCGGATTTGGCGCGGCGTTCGACGATCCGCATGGCTTCCAGGATGGCCAGCGCTTCGCGGATCTGGCCGCGGCTGACGGCGAAGTGCTCGGCCAGTTCGCGCTCCGACGGCGTGCGACCCGTCTCCTTGTCCGATTTGGAGAACAGATAGGCGGCGAGTTCCGCGAGAAGGTTCTTTTCTTTCATCGTCAGCAGCGTTGCGCGTTCGCCTCCAGGAATCGCTCCGAGATTGTGAATCCCAATCCGGGCTTTTCAGGGATCGCTATCATACCGTCCTTTGCTTCGACAGTCTCTTCGATAAGATCGTGGATCATCGGGTTGGCGCCGAGCGAGTATTCGACGGTGAAGCTCGCCGGCGAGGCGGCGCAGACATGCAGACCGGCAAAGAAGCAGGGCGCGCCGGCCCACAGATGCGGGGCAAAGCGCAGGTTGAAGGCGCTGGCGATGGTGCCGATCTTCATCGCTTCGCTGATGCCGCCGCAGAAGGCGGGGTCCGGCTGGAAAATGTCAGCCGACTTCAGAACGGCGAGGTCGCGGAAGGCATAGCGCGTCGCCTCGCTTTCACCGGTGGCGATCGGGATCGAGCTCGAGGCGCGAACTTCGGCCATGCCCGGCTTGTCGTCGGCGATCACCGGCTCCTCGAACCAGGCGAGGTCGAGGTCGCCGGCAAGCTGGATGAAGCGCTTTGCCTCGGCCACCGTATAAGTGCCATGCGCGTCGACCATCAGCTCGACGTCGGCGCCGAGGGCCTCTCTCGCCGCGCGGACGCGCCCTGCGGAAATATGCGGGGCGCCGTCCATGGCGCCGATACGCATCTTCAGTGCCTTGAAGCCGCCCTTGGCGATGTAGGATTTGAGCTGCTCGCCGATGGTCTCGGCCGGCGCCCAGCCGCCGGAAGCATAGGCTTGCATGCGCTCGACCTTGCGGCCACCAAGCAGCCGCCAGATCGGCTGGCCGAGCGACTTGCCGAGAATGTCCCAGAGCGCGATGTCGACGGCGCTGATGGCGGCCACGCTCATGCCGCGCCGCGCCAGTTGCGGCATGGCATGTCCGCCATGGGCCGCCGTGTGGTGGCGCACGCCGTTGTAGAGCATCTCCCAGATGACGCCGATGTCGGTCGGGTCGCGGCCGATGAGCTGCGGGCCGACTTCATGGTTCAGCATGTGGACCAGGGCACCATAGCTGCCGGCGCTGCCGGCGGCGTTCTTGCCTTCGCCCCAGCCGACCAGGCCGTCATCGGTCTCGATGCGCAGAATGGCGGCGTCGAACGTCGTCACCTGACCGAAGTCGCTGCGATGCTGCTTCGCGGCTTCGATCGGTATGCGAACCCACCAGGCTTGGACCGTCTTGATGCGCATGGTCATCCCCGGCCCCGCCGCAGAAAGGCGGAAGGGCGTCTCTCTTTGGATCGGCTACCTGATCAGCGGCAGCAGCGTTTCGGCGGTGATGCGCATCTGGTCGGTGTAGAACTTCTCCGTCAGCACGCTGGAACCGTGATCCTGGATGAACTTCAGCTGCTCTGGCGAGATGTCGACCGGATGGCGCTCGACCATGTCGGGATAGGGCGCGGCCGGCGTGCGGTCGACAGGGGCGACGAACTCATTGGTCAGCGCGCCGTCATAGCCGATCTCCTTCAGCGTGCGCACGATCCGCGGCCAGTCGATCTGGCCGAGGCCGGCGGCGAAGCGGTTGTTGTCGGCGACGTGGAAGTCGAACAGGCGCTTGCCGACCTGACGGATGGCGTCATAGACGTTAAATTCCTCCATGTGGATGTGATAGGCGTCGAGGCAGACGCCGCATTCCGGGCTGACCGCGTCGGCGAGCGCGAGCGCCTGGGCGCCACGGTTGAACAGATAGGTCTCGAAGCGGTTGAGCGGCTCGACCGCGACCTTGACGCCGACCTTCTTGGCGTGGGCGAAGCACTCGCGGGTGGCGTCGACCACCCAGCCCCATTCCTCCGCCTCGGTGCCGTCGGGCACTACCTTGCCGACGGTGGCGGGAACCAGCGTGATGATCTCACCATCGAGCTCGCTGACCATGGTCAGCACGTCCTTGACGTACTGCACCGAACGCTCGCGCTGGCCCTGGTCCTTGGCGGCGAGGTTGCGTTCGCCCAGCATCAGCGTCACCGAGCCCCAGCAGCGGATGCCGTGCTCCTTCAAGAGCGCGCGCGTCTCCCTGGTCTTGTACTGCTCGGGCTCGCCGGAGATCTCGATCGACTCATAGCCGAATTTCTTGATGCGCTTCAGCGTCACTTCCAACGGCTCCGCCCGCATCCAGTTGTGCGTCGAAAGATGCATGGTCTATCCTTCCCAGAATTCGCCTGTCACGTTTCCCACGACGTGGCTCGAGCAAAGCCCGCCGTGCGATTCCTCCCCAAGGTGCTCCAGTGTCTTTCTGGCAAACTGGTTCGACCAATTGGGCCTGATGCGAGGTCTACCGCAAATTCATCTGCACGGCAAGAAGTCGCGTGCGGCGATGTCATGCTCTGCTTACTTCTTTGAATAATCTAACATATTTTCACAGTTTGTGACGAACGAAAGCGCTTCCGGCGCCTGTTCGGCCGCTTGACCAAATGTTGATATTTGGTCATACCAGAATGACGGCGCGTACTGGCGCCGACAGGAAAACACCAAACGGGCTGGCCCTGCTTTCAATCAGCGCTATGCTTGGTCGTCAAAAGAGAGAGGGAGGATGCCGATGCCGTCGACGATGAAGGGTCCCGGTCTGTTTCTGGCGCAGTTCGCGGGCGATGCCGCGCCGTTCAATTCGCTGCCGTCGATCACCAAATGGGCAGCCGGCCTCGGCTACAAGGGAGTGCAGATACCGACTTGGGACGCGCGGCTGTTCGACCTGGAGAAGGCGGCGACCTCCAAGGCCTATTGCGACGAGGTGAAAGGCATCTGCGCCGATGCCGGCGTCGAGATCACCGAGCTCTCGACGCATCTTCAGGGGCAACTGGTGGCGGTGCATCCGGCCTATGACGCGCAATTCGATGGCTTCGCGCCGGCGGCCGTCCACAACAATCCGAAAGCCCGGCAGCAATGGGCGGTCGAGCAGATGGAATTCGGTGCCAAGGCATCGAAAAATCTGGGGCTCAAGGCCTCGGTCTCCTTCTCCGGAGCGCTGGCCTTCCCCTACCTTTACCCATGGCCGCAGCGGCCAGCCGGCCTGATCGAGGAGGCTTTCGCCGAGCTCGGCAAACGCTGGAAGCCGATCCTCGACGTCTATGACGAGAACGGTGTCGACATCGGCTATGAGATCCATCCGGGCGAGGATGTGTTCGACGGCGCCACTTTCGAGATGTTCCTCGACGCGGTGGGCGGCCACAAGCGCTGCAACATCAATTACGACCCGTCGCACTTCCTCTTGCAGCAGCTCGACTATCTCGAATTCATCGACATCTACCACGAGCGTATCAAGGCGTTTCACGCCAAGGACGCCGAGTTCAACCCGACCGGGCGGCAAGGCATCTATTCCGGCTATCAGGGCTGGGTAAACCGCGCCGGGCGGTTCCGTTCGCTCGGCGACGGGCAGGTCGATTTCGGCGGCATCTTCTCCAAGCTCACCCAGTACGGTTACGATTCCTGGGCGGTGCTGGAATGGGAATGCTGTCTAAAGCATCCGGAGGATGGTGCTGCCGAAGGCGCGCCCTTCATCCAGCACCACATTATCCGGGTGACGGAGAAGGCCTTCGACGATTTCGCCGGCGGCGCAACCGACAAGAAGGCGCTGCGCGCGATGATGGGAATCTAATACCGCTTTCCCTCCCCCTGGGGG
>NZ_RZOJ01000540.1:0-3292 GCF_003998845.1 Mesorhizobium sp. M4A.F.Ca.ET.022.05.2.1
GATCGAGACCAAGACCTTTGCGAAAAAGATCAACGATCTCGGCTGCGACTATCTCGACGCGCCGGTATCGGGCGGCGAGGTCGGCGCCAAGGCTGCCTCGCTCACCATCATGGTCGGCGGCGAGGAACAAGCCTTCGAGCGCGCAAAGCCGGTGTTCGAGAAGATGGGCAAGAACATCACCCTCGTCGGCCCGAACGGCGTCGGCCAGACGACCAAGGTCGCCAACCAGATCGTCGTGGCGCTCACCATCGAAGCGGTCGGCGAAGCGCTTGTCTTCGCCTCGAAGGCGGGCGCCGATCCGGCCAAGGTTCGCCAAGCGCTGATGGGCGGGCTCGCCGCCTCGCGCATCCTCGAAGTGCATGGCGAGCGCATGATCAAGCGCACCTTCGCGCCCGGCTTCCGCATCGAACTGCACCAGAAGGACCTCAACCTGGCGCTGGAGGGCGCCAAGGCGCTCGGCGTCTCGCTGCCCAACACCTCGACGACGCAGCAACTATTCAACTCATGCGCGGCCAATGGCGGGGCGAAGGAAGATCACTCGGCGCTGGTCAGGGCGCTGGAGCGGATGGCCGGACACGAGGTGGGATAGGATAGAATAGCGAGTAGGGAATAGCGAATAGGATGATTTCCCCGATCGCAGTGATCGGCCTTTCGCTACTCGCTACTAGCTAGAAATTTCCTCGCTGCATAAAGGCTCACCGCCGCCGCGTTGGAAACGTTCAACGAGCGTATCGCACCCGGCATGTCGAGGCGGGCGAGCGCCGTCACCGTCTCGCGCGTCTTCTGACGCAGGCCTTTGCCTTCGGCGCCCAACACCAGCGCGATTTTGTCGCCGGCGAATGTTTTCTCCAACTCGGCCGGTCCGTCCGAATCGAGGCCGATGGTCTGGAAGCCGGCCTCATGCAACTGGCCGAGCGCGTCGGCGAGGTTCTTCACCTCAATCTGATCAATATGTTCCAGCGCGCCGGAGGCGGATTTCGCCAGCACGCCCGATTCCTGCGGGCTGTGGCGGGCCGTGGTGATCAGCGCGCCGGCGCCGAAGGCGACCGCGGAGCGCAGGATCGCGCCGACATTGTGCGGATCGGTGACCTGGTCGAGCACGAGCACCAACTGAGTGTCGCCAAGCGCGTCAAGGCGCTTCGGCTTCAGCGGCTCGGCCTCGATCAGCACGCCCTGATGCACGGCATCCGACCCGGTGATCCTGTCGATCTCCTTTGGCTCGACCAGCTCGGCCTTGAAGGGCAGGGCGGCGAGGTCGGCGATCGCCAGCCGCTCGGCGGCGTTGCGCGTCACCAGCATTTTCCTGATCTTGCGCCGTGAATTGTCGAGCGCGGCTCGCACCGTGTGCAGGCCATAGAGCCGCACCAGGCCGTCGCCGGGGGATTCGCCCGGCGGCAGCGGCTGGCGCGGCCGGAATGCGGGTGCGCCGCCGGCCTTCTGGTCGCGGTGGGCGCGACGCAGCTTGGCGTAGTGAGTGTCTTTGGGTGTTCCGGGCTTGTTGTCTTTGCTCATGGCGGGCTTCTATAGCCGTGTCGTCGGGCCATGGATACTGGCAGAAGCCGGCTTGCCGAGGATGCTGTCAAATTCAGCGCATTTTGCCGGGACGTGCGGTTGACACCCACCAGCCTTGCCGCCATAAGGCGCTTCGCTGATTTCGGAGAAGACTTCTACTCGGGCTCCGGATCGGCAAATGCCTCGTTGCATGGCTCCGGCGGCAGACTGGAGAGGTGCCCGAGTGGTTAAAGGGGACGGACTGTAAATCCGTTGGCTTAGCCTACGTTGGTTCGAATCCAACCCTCTCCACCACTGCCGGCCCGGAAGCCCTGAAACGAAAAAGTCTCGGACCGAAAAGCGCATGGCGCTTTTTGGGTGAATCCGGTACTTCAGTGTAAGGCGCGGGTATAGCTCAGTGGTAGAGCAGCAGCCTTCCAAGCTGAATATGCGGGTTCGATTCCCGCTACCCGCTCCAGATTTCCGGCATGAAAGGCACGCGGAAGTGCCGCCCAGAAATCCTGGGAGTCAAACGCTTGGCTGCCTGGCCTAGGCAACCGGTATCAGCCGGCGCCTTCTTTCGTCCAGCGATGCGATGGCAAGGCCGCTGGCCACCACCAGCAGGATGCCGCAGACGGCGAGCGCGTTGGGAAACTGGCCGAACACCAGCAGGCCGGAGATGACCGCCCAGACGGTGAAGCAATAGTAGAACGGCGCCACCGCGCTCGTCGGTCCGACGCGATAGGCCATGAAGATGAAGAAATGGCCGAAGATCAGGAACAGTCCGGCGCCGGCGATGAGCAAGAGGTGGCGGGGCTCCGGCATGACCCAGGGCTCGGAAACGAGATGCGCGACGCCGGAGCCGACCAGCACGACCACGACGGCGGAAATGGCGACGATCATGCCCGGCACCTCGGCGCCGACCTTGCGGCCGGCAAGATCTCGTGCGGCCGATAGGACCGCGTTGCCGAGCGCCAGCAAGGCATAGACCGAAATCCCTTGCATCGTCGGCTGCGCCACCATCAGCGCGCCGATAAAGCCGACCCCGATCAGCGCCATGCGCGCGCCGCCGATACGCTCGCCGAACAGCACCGAGGCGCCGACCAGCATCAGCAGCGGCGTGATCTGCCCGAGCGCCGTTGAATCGGCGATCTGCATGTTGGCGAGCGCCACGACGTAGCAAAGGATCGCCGCCAGTTCGAGCAGGTTGCGGCGCAGAACCTTCCTTTCGAAGATCAAAGGGACCTGCCTGGCGTAGCCGAGCAGGACAAGCAGCGGGACTCCCCAGAGCGCCGCGGCGATGCCGCGCAGGAACAGCACCTCGTAGGGCGGCAGGCCGGTGGTGGCGAGCTTCATCATCGTATCGTTGACCAGATAGGACCCGGTCGAGACGACCATGAACAGCGGACCGCGGATGTTTGTCGGGATGAACTGCATCGAGCGAGGAGATCAGACCCGTGCAGCGGCGGCAATGGGCCAGTCGCGGAGCCGGCTTCGCCCATTTCATTTTCCGCTGGACGTCCTATATGCATGCCACATCCCCCCGAAATCGGATCATGGGTTCTGACCGGGCGGGCGCGCTCAGCCACAAGGCACTTGTGTTTTTCAGCCGTTGTCGCTAATCGCCCCGCATTCGACTGAACTGAATGTCCAGGCCGTCCAAGGAAAGAGACTATGGCAAAAGGTAAATTCGAGCGCACCAAGCCGCATGTGAACATTGGCACGATCGGCCACGTCGATCATGGCAAGACGTCGCTGACGGCGGCGATCACTAAGTATTTTGGCGAATACAAGCGCTATG
>NZ_RZOJ01000541.1:0-3290 GCF_003998845.1 Mesorhizobium sp. M4A.F.Ca.ET.022.05.2.1
GTCCAGATCAATCATGGACTGGCCGAGCACGCGGCGCGCTATGCCCGCTTCGCCGATTTCCTCGCCAAGCGCGGCTGTCATGTCTATGTGCAGGACCATCGCGGCCACGGCGCGACCAGGGCGCCGGATGCGCCGCTCGGCAAATTCGCCGATGTCGATGGCGGCGCCAAGGTCATCGCCGATGTCACCGCCATCCACGACCTGATCGCCGGCGAGCACCCGGGCGTGCCGGTCATCCTCTTCGGCCATTCGATGGGCGCGTCGGTGGCGTTGAACTTCCTTCTGCGTCATTCGGCGCGCGTCCATGCCGCCGCGATCTGGAACGGCAACTTCTCCCAGGGCCTGCTGAGTCAGCTGGCGCTCGCCATCCTCGGCTGGGAGAGGATGCGGCTGGGTTCCGACGTACCGTCGCGACTGCTGCCGAGGCTGACCTTCCGGGCCTGGGGCAAGGCCGTGCCCAACCACAAGACCCTGTTCGACTGGCTGTCGCGCGACGAGGCGGAGGTGGCGAAATACGTCGCCGATCCGCTGTGCGGCTGGGATGCCTCGGTGTCGATGTGGCGGGACGTCGTCCAGATGGCGATTTACGGCGGCAGCGACGGCAATTTTTCCGGCGTGCGCCGCACCCTCCCCATCAATCTGCTCGGCGGCGAGAAAGACCCCGCCTCGGATTATGGCAAGGCGGTCAACCACCTCGCCGGGCGCATAAGGAGGATGGGCTTTTCGAATCTGGTTTCAAAGGTTTACCCGGAGACCCGCCACGAAAGCCTGAACGAGGTCAACCGGGACATCGTCATGGCCGATTTCGCTGCATGGGCGGACAGCGTTCTGAAATCCTGATCCCGGCGTGGCCTATTGCATGGGCCGTGACAGGGACGGCCGGGATTGATAGAGGCTGCGTTTTCGACCCAACACGGTGATCCATGGCCGAGCCTCCGCTGAAAGGCATACGCGTTATCGAACTCGCCCGCATCCTCGCCGGGCCCTGGGCGGGGCAATTGCTGGCCGATCTCGGCGCCGACGTCATCAAGGTCGAGAGCCCCGACGGCGGCGACGACACCCGCAAATGGGGCCCTCCCTTCGTCATGAGCCATGACGGCGAGAACCTGTCGGCCGCCTACTATCACTCCTGCAATCGCGGCAAGCGTTCGATCGCCATCGACTTCTCCAAGCCCGAGGGCGCCGATACGCTCCGCCGCCTGGTCGCCACTGCCGACGTTTTGATCGAGAATTTCAAGCTCGGCGGGCTGAGGAAATACGGCCTCGACTACGAGAGCCTGAAGAAGATCAACCCGCGCCTCGTTTATTGGTCGATCACCGGCTTCGGCCAGGACGGGCCGTATGCGCCACGGGCCGGCTATGATTTCATCATCCAGGCCATGGCCGGCATGATGTCGATCACCGGCGAGGCCGGCCGCGAGCCGCAGAAGGCCGGCGTCGCCATCTCCGACCTCTTCACCGGCCTCTATTCGGTGGTCGCCATCCAGGCGGCACTTCGCCATGCCGAGAAGGCCGGCGAGGGCCAGCATATCGACATGGCGCTGTTCGACAGCCAGATCTCGGCGCTCGGCAACCAGAACCTCAACTATCTGGTCTCCGGCAAGTCGCCGGTGCAGATGGGCAACGCGCATATGAACATCGCGCCCTACGAGGTGCTGCCGGTCAGGGACGGCCACATCATCCTGGCCGTCGGCAATGACGGCCAGTTCCAAAAATTCTGCGCGGCGGTCGGTCTCGACGATCTGCCATCGAACCGGGATTTTGCCACCAACCCCGCCCGTGTCGCCAACCGGGCGAGACTGCGAGAGCGCATCATCGAGGCGCTCGAGGCCTTGGATCGCGATCCGCTGCTGGCGAAGCTCGAAGCGGCCAGCGTGCCGGCGAGCCCGATCAACACGATCGGCCAGATGTTCGATGATCCGCAGACCATCGCGCGCGGCATGCGGCTCGACCTCGACGACGGCCACGGCAATCGCCTGCCCTCGGTGCGCGCGCCGATGGTGATGTCCGGCACGCCGCTCGTCTATGAGCGCCCCTCGCCGCGTCTTGGCGAGCACACTGAGGAAATCCTGGCCGAACTGGAGAGATCAGCACGATGAAAACCGGCGGACAACTGATCGTAGAGGCGCTTGAAGCCAACGGCACCGACCGCATCTTCTGCGTGCCGGGCGAATCCTATCTGGCCGTGCTCGACGCGCTGCATGACTCGCCCATCCGCACCATCGTCTGCCGCCAGGAAGGCGGCGCCGCGATGATGGCCGACTGCCAGGGCCGCCTGACCGGCAAGCCCGGCATCTGCTTCGTCACCCGCGGTCCCGGCGCCACCAACGCCTCGGCCGGCATCCACATCGCCATGCAGGATTCGGTCCCGGTGATCCTGTTCATCGGCCAGGTCGCCAGCCACGCCAAGGAGCGCGAGGCCTTCCAGGAGGTCGATTACAAGCGCTTCTTCGGCGACATCGCCAAATGGGTGGTCGAGATCGACGATGCCTCGCGCATCCCCGAATTCGTCACCCGCGCCTTCGCGGTGGCGACCGCCGGCCGTCCCGGCCCGGTCGTCATCTCGCTGCCCGAGGACACGCTGACCTGCGTCGTCGAGGCGCCGGCGGCGCTTCCGCATACCCCGGTCGAGACGCGTCCCGGCGAGGCCGAACTCGACGCGCTGGAAAAGCTTCTGGCCAAGGCCAAACGCCCCTTCGTCATCCTCGGCGGCACCCGCTGGGACGCCGATGCCGTTGCGCATATGCAAGGCATCGCCGAAGCATGGTCGCTGCCGGTTGGCTGCTCCTTCCGCCGCCAGATGCTGTTTGATCATCTGCATCCGAACTATGCCGGCGATGTCGGAATCGGCATCAACCCGAAGCTGGCCACCGCCATCAAGCAGGCCGACCTCGTGCTGCTCATCGGCGGCCGTATGGGCGAGATGCCGTCCTCCGACTATACGCTGCTGAAAAGTCCCTACCCCGACCAGACACTGGTCCATGTCCACGCCGACGCGGGCGAGCTTGGCCGCGTCTACCGGCCGGCACTGGCGATCAACGCCTCACCTTCCGCCTTTGTCGAGGGCTTCTCGAAACGCAAGTCCGCTGCTGCGCCGGCCTGGGCGGGCGAGACGGTCAAGCTGCATGCCGCCTATCTCGACTGGTCGACGCCGCCGGAAACCGGCCCCGGCTCCGTCCAGATGGGACCGATCATGAACTATCTGGAAAAGGTGCTGCCCGACGACGCCATCCTGACCAACGGCGCCGGCAACTACGCCACCTGGGTGCATCGCTTCCATCGCTCACGCC
>NZ_RZOJ01000542.1:0-3264 GCF_003998845.1 Mesorhizobium sp. M4A.F.Ca.ET.022.05.2.1
CTGAGTGCCGCCCGCTTCTTCGGCCGGCAGCCGGAGACGATGGTCGCGGTGACCGGACCCAGCGGCAAGACTTCGGTCGCCGCCTTTACCCGCCAGATCTGGGAGCAGGCGGGCTTTGCCGCCGCCTCGATCGGCACCACCGGTGTGGTCGCGCCCGGCCGCAACGACTACGGCTCGCTGACGACACCGGATCCGGTGGCGCTGCACCTCCTGCTCAAGGAACTGGCCGACGCCGGCGTCACCCATGCGTCGATGGAGGCCTCCAGCCACGGCCTCGACCAGCGCCGGCTCGACGGCGTCAGGCTTGCCGCTGGCGGCTTCACCAATCTCGGCCGCGACCATATGGACTACCATCCGACGGTCGAGGACTATCATCGCGCCAAACTGCGCCTGTTCGACACGCTGCTGCCCGAGGGTGCGCCCGCCGTCATCTTCGCCGACGATCCGTGGTCAGATTCGACGGTGCGTGCGGCAAAGGCGGCAGGGCTCAACGTGTTGACCGTCGGTCGGCATGGCGACTTCCTCAGGCTGAAGCGGGTCGAGCACGAGCGACATCGCCAGCGGGCCGAGGTCGAGGTCGATGGCGTGCTCCACGAAATCGACCTGCCGCTGGCCGGCGATTTCCAGATCGCCAACGCGCTGGTTTCGGCGGGACTTGCCATTTCCACTGGAACGCCGGTCGCCAAGGCTTTGATGGCATTGGAAAAACTGAAGGGCGCTCCGGGACGGCTCGACCTCGTCGGCACCACGGCCAACGGCGCGCCAGTCTATGTCGACTATGCCCACAAGCCGGATGCGCTGGAAAACGTGCTGGCCTCGGTGCGGCCGTTTACGACCGGCCGGGTCATCGTCGTCTTCGGCTGCGGCGGCGATCGCGATCGCGGCAAGCGGCCGATCATGGGCGAGATTGCGACGCAGCTCGCCGACGTCGTCATCGTCACCGACGACAATCCGCGCTCGGAAGTGCCGGAAACGATCCGCGCCGCGATCCTAGCGGCCGCACCCGGCGCCATCGAGATCGGCGACCGGCGCAGGGCGATCCACGAGGCGGTGGCCATGCTCCATGCCGGCGACACGCTGATCGTGGCTGGCAAGGGGCACGAGGAAGGCCAGACGATCGGCAGCGAAACGTTCCATTTCTCCGACCATGAGGAAGTCCGCGCGGCGCTCAGGGAGCGCGCGGCATGAGCCTGCTCTGGACCTCCGAGGCGCTGGTCGACGCGATGGGCGGACGGCCGATCGGCGTCATGCCGCAAGGCATATCGGGCATTTCGATCGACAGCCGCAGCCTGCAACCCGGGGATGCCTTCTTCGCGATCAAGGGCGAGACGATGGACGGCCATGATTTCGCGACCGCGGCCGTCAAGGCCGGGGCCGGCGTGCTGGTGGTCGCCGAAGGCAAGCTGCCGTCGCTGGGGCGGCTGACGGCACCGATGATCGTCGTGCAGGACGTGCTGGTGGCGCTGGAAAGACTGGGCGTCGCCGCGCGCGCCCGCTCTGGGGCCAGGATCATCGCGGTGACCGGCTCGGCCGGCAAGACGACCACCAAGGAGGCGCTGCGCCACGTGCTGTCGGCGGTCGGCACCGTGCACGCCTCGGCGCAATCGTTCAACAACCACTGGGGCGTGCCGCTGACACTGGCACGGATGCCCGAGAGTTGCGACTATGCCGTGTTCGAGATCGGCATGAACCATCCGGGCGAGGTCCGGCCGCTGGTCAAGATGGTCCGGCCGCATGTTGCCATCGTCACGCTGATTGCGGCCGCGCATCTCGGCTTCTTCCGCAACCTCGACGAGATTGCCCAGGCCAAGGCCGAGATATTCGAAGGGCTGGAGCCGGATGGGGCGGCGCTGCTCAACCGTGACGATTCCCGCTGGAAGCTGCTCGACAAGATGGCAAAGGCTGCCGGTGTCGAGCATGTCTACAGTTTTGGCGAAAATGCCCGCTCGACCTTCCGGCTGGTGAAATGTGAGCTCAACGCCGACCATTCCGTTATCGCCGTCAAGATCGACGGTCGGGAGATCCTTGCCCGCGTGGGCGCGCCCGGCCGCCACATGGTGCAGAATGTGCTGGCCGTGCTGGGCGCGGCGCAGCTGGTCGGCGCCGATCTCGGCAAGGTGGCCTCGGCGCTGGCCGACCTCTCGGCCGAGCGCGGCCGCGGCAAACGCCACATACTGCGCCATCCAAAGGGGCCGATCACACTGATCGACGAGAGCTACAACGCCAATCCGGCGTCGATGGCGGCGGCCATGGCGCTGCTCAACGCCACGCCGGTGTCGGGCGAGGGCAGGCGCATCGCGGTGCTCGGCGACATGCTGGAGCTCGGCAGCCATTCGGCGAAGCTGCATGCAGCGCTTGCCGAGCTGATTATCGGCACGGGCACGCAAACCGTCTTTCTCGGCGGCCCCGAAATGCGGGCGCTCGCCGAAATACTGCCCAGCGACGTCAATACCGAGTACCGCGCCGGTGCCGAGGAGTTGAAGCCGCTGTTGCTGTCGGCGGTGCGGCCTGGCGACGTGGTCATGGTCAAGTCGTCGAAAGGCATTGGATTTTCAAAGCTGGTCGAGGCGTTGCTCGGCAAATTTCCGGCGCAAGCCGCAACCATTGAACAGACCTAGGGGTCAGGTCCGGGGGACGGAATTTCATGTTCACATTGCTCGTCGATTTTGCGGACAAGATCTCTGTCTTCAACGTCTTCCGCTACATCACCTTCCGTACCGGCGGGGCGTTGATCACTTCGGCGCTGATCGTCTTCATATTCGGGCCGACCATCATCAATTCGCTGAGGCTGCGGCAAGGCAAGGGTCAGCCGATCCGCGCCGATGGCCCGCAGACACATTTCAAGAAGGCTGGCACGCCGACCATGGGCGGGCTGATGATCCTTTCCGGCATCATCGGCTCGTCGCTGCTGTGGGCGAACCTCTCCAGTATCTATGTCTGGGTGGTGCTGCTGGTGACCATCGGCTTCGGCTCGATCGGCTTCTACGACGACTATCTGAAGGTGACCAAACAGTCGCATCTCGGCTTTTCCGGCAAGGCGCGGCTGGCGATCGAATTCGTCATCGCCGGCATCGCCGCCTGGGTGATCATGCATAACGGTCAGGCGCCGTTCTCCTCGTCGCTGACCTTTCCCTTCGCCAAGGAATTTATCATCAACCTCGGCTGGTTCTTCGTGCCGTTCTCCTGCTTCGTCATCGTCGGCGCCGGCAACGCGGTGAACCTGACCGACGGCCTCGACGGCTTGGCGATCGTGCCGATCATGAT
>NZ_RZOJ01000543.1:0-3254 GCF_003998845.1 Mesorhizobium sp. M4A.F.Ca.ET.022.05.2.1
ATCTCGCCGGCCTGCCGGATTTCCTGAAAAGCGCCATGGCGGAAGCGGCCGAGATGCGCGGCCAGAAGGGCCGCTTCGCCGTGACGCTGTCACGCTCGATCTACGAGCCGTTCTCGACCTTCTCCGAGCGCCGCGACCTGCGCGAGATCGCCTTCCGCGCCTTCACCATGCGCGGCCAGAACGGCGGCGCCACCGACAACACCGAAGTGGTCCGCGACATGCTGAAACTGCGCGCCGAGAAGGCAAAACTGCTCGGCTACAACTCCTTCGCAGCGCTGAAGCTCGACGACACCATGGCCAAGACCCCGAAAGCCGTGCACGCGCTGCTCGACCCGGTATGGGAGAAGGCGCTGGAGAAGGCGGCGTTCGACCAAAAGGAATTGGAGCGGCTGGCGACAGAGGCCGGCAGCAACGAAAAATTCGCCGCCTGGGACTGGCGCTTCTACCAGGAGAAGCTGCGCGCCGAGAAATTCGCCTTCGACGAGGCCGAGCTGAAGCCATACCTGCAGCTCGAGCGCGTCATCGACGCCTGCTTCGACGTCGCGACGCGCTTGTTCGGCATCAGCTTCGAGGAGAAGCAGGGCATCGCGGCCTGGCATCCCGACGCGCGCGTCTTTGTGGTCAAGAACGGCGACGGCAGCGAGCGCGGCCTGTTCCTCGCCGATTACTTCGCCCGGCCCTCCAAGCGCTCGGGCGCCTGGATGAGCGCGCTGAAATCCGGTTATAAGCTCGGGCACGGTTCCAGGCCCGTTATCTACAACATCATGAACTTCGCCAAGCCGCCGGCCGGCGAGGCCGCACTCCTGTCGGTCGATGAGGCGAAGACGCTGTTCCACGAATTCGGCCATGCACTGCACGGCATCCTGACCGACGTCACCTGGCCGTCGGTCTCGGGCACGTCCGTGAGCCGAGATTTCGTCGAGCTGCCCTCGCAGCTCTACGAGCACTGGCTGACGGTGCCGGCGGTACTCGAAAAGCACGCGCTGCACGTCAAGACCGGCAAGCCGATGCCGAAGGACCTGCTCAACAAGATGCTCGCCGCCCGCACCTTCGGCGCCGGCTTCGCCACAGTCGAGTTCACCGCCTCGGCGCTGATCGACATGGCCTACCATGCGCGCCCCGACGCGCTGCAAGAGCCGCTTCGTTTCGAAGCCGAAACGCTCGACAAGCTCGACATGCCCGACAGCATCGCCATGCGCCACCGCACCCCGCATTTCGGCCATGTCTTCGCAGGCGACGGCTATTCGGCCGGCTACTATTCCTACATGTGGTCCGAAGTGCTCGACGCCGACGCCTTTGCCGCCTTCGAGGAGGCGGGCGATCCCTTCAACCCGGCATTGGCCGAGCGGCTGAAGCAAAACATCTACGCCGCCGGCGGCTCCAAGGATCCGGAAGAGCTCTACATGGCGTTCCGCGGCAAGATGCCGTCGCCAGAGGCGATGATGGCGAAGCGGGGGTTGGTGTGATTGGCTAATCTCCCCCCTCGAGGGGGAGATGGCCGCAAAGCGGCCAGAGGGGGTCGGTTCGACTGGACGCGAGCTCCTGCGGCAGATGGAGGCTAGCGCTTCACGCGCGAGGACCCCCTCTGTCGCCTTTGGCGACATCTCCCCCTCAAGGGGGGAGATTAGAGCCACGGATCCGCCACCCTCGGCCACACCGGCCGCACCAGCTTGGTGTAATCCGTCACCGCCGGATTGCTCGGATACGAACTCGGTGCCGAGACATAGATAATCTCGGCGGCGATCGGTGCGAAGCCGGCGTAGAAATGGTTGGTCGACTTGATCAGCAATATGTCCTTCGACAGCGGATCGACGCCGATGTTGGAAAAGATGTCCGGCTCGAAGGTCTGCGTGCGGTTGGTGTTGAGGATGACATCGACCTCGGTGCCTTCGACGCGCACCACCGCGGCCGACCCCAATGTCACCCGGCTCGGTCCGAAACTCTGCCAGCCTTCGCCGACCGCCTTCAGCACCTTGACCCGCGCATCGATCGGCTCGCCCGCCAGTGGCCCGGCCTTGCCGCCGAAGCGCAAATCGATGACGGCGCCCTCACCCGCTGCCTGACAGAACGTCACCGCGATCGGATCCCAGATCGTCGCCATGCCGACATTGCTGATGCCGCGCGCGAGCAGCTCGCGCAACACGACGGTGCCGTCGCCGGCAACGCCGCCACCGGGATTGTCCCAGATGTCGGCGATGACCACCGGTTTGTCCGGATTCGCCTTGCGCACGGCGAGCGCGCGCTCGATGCCGTCGGCCGTGTTCAGCATCGTCATCGCTGTCCTTTCGCGCATGGCGTAGAGTTCGCGCCCCAAGCTTTCCGCCAGTGCATCGCCCTTTTCCTTTTCGTTGTCGGTGACGACCAGGATGCGCGTGCCCATCTCCGGCACGTCTGCGGCCATGAAGCCATGGATGACCGAGACCGACAGCACGCCGTCCTTGCCGTGCAGCGCGTTGATTTTGTCGACGAAGGAGCGCATCGGCTCGCGGCTCGTCGGCAGCACTTGGATCATGCGGCAGTCGAAGGTCGAGATCACCGGCCTGATCTCGCCGCGCGCAGCGGCGAGACCGAGCTCGACGACATGCTCGCCGCGCTCGTAGAAATCGGTGTGCGGGAATTCGAGGAAGTAGGCCATGATGTCGGATGCCGCGACACGCTTCGGCGTCAAATGGCTGTGCGGATCGAACTCTGAGGCGATCACCACCTTCGGACCGACGATGGCGCGCACGCGTTCGAGCAGGTCGCCCTCGCAGTCGTCATAGCCTTGCGCCACCATCGCGCCATGCAGGCCGAGGATGACGGCATCGACCGGCAGCGCTTCCCTGAGCTGGCCGAGGATCTCGTCGCGCAGCGCCTCAAAGGCTTGCCGCTGCACCAGTCCTCCGGGCTCGGCCCAGGTGGCGGTGCCTTCGATGACGGTCAGGCCCTCGCCTGCCGCGCGCCGGCGCAGCGCCACGATCGGTGACGAGCACAGCGTCGGCGTTGCCGGATGCTTGCCCGGCCCGGCATAGAAGGCCATCTCGAACGAGGTCCGGTCGGTCGGCACCGGCGAGAAGGTGTTGGTTTCCGTCGCCAGCGAGGCGGTGAAGATGCGCATGAATGCTCCGTGTAGTCTTTGTCTTTCGCAATTCCGGGGGGAAAACCGCCGCACGCTTTTCCCGGAATTGCTGGAATTGCTATTTGACGGCTCCTAGCGCCAGGGCATCTGCGCCTGTAGCCAGACGGTTCAGGATTGATGTGACTTTCCTACATTA
>NZ_RZOJ01000544.1:0-3253 GCF_003998845.1 Mesorhizobium sp. M4A.F.Ca.ET.022.05.2.1
GTGTAGGAGATCATGAAATATTTGACGTTTTTCGCCCTTGCGAATTCTGCAAGATCAGTAGTCACACCAGTTCCCCATTTTTTGTCGGCCATGGCCCAAGGCATTTGGGTCTTGGCCCTTCATTGATTAGAAGCCGTTCTTGCCCGGTATCCAGTTGGTGCCGGCAAGCGGCACGCCCGCCATGGCGGCCGCTTCGATGGTCAGCGCGACGAGGTCCTCGGGCTCGAGATTGTGCAGGCTGTTCTTGCCGCAGGCGCGCGCGATCGTCTGCGCCTCCAGCGTCATCACTTTCAGGTAATTCGCCAGCCGCCGTCCGGCCGCGATCGGGTCGACTCGTTTCATCAGCTCCGGATCTTGCGTGGTGATGCCTGCCGGGTCGCGGCCCTCGTGCCAGTCATCATAGGCGCCGGCCGTGGAGCCGAGCGCGTTGTACTCCGCCTCCCAGCGCGGATCGTTGTCGCCAAGCGCAACCAGCGCCGCCGTGCCGATCGATACCGCGTCGACGCCGAGCGCGAGCGCCTTGGCGACGTCGGCGCCGTTGCGGATACCGCCGGAGACGATGAGCTGCACCTTGCGATGCATGCCGAGGTCCTGCAGCGCCTGCACCGCCGGCCTGATGCAGGCAAGCGTCGGCTGGCCGACATTCTCGATGAACACTTCCTGCGTCGCGGCGGTGCCGCCCTGCATGCCGTCGACCACGACGACGTCGGCGCCGGCCTTCACCGCGAGCGCGGTGTCGTAGTAGGGGCGGGCGCCGCCGACCTTGACGTAGATCGGCTTTTCCCAGTCGGTGATCTCGCGCAGTTCGAGGATCTTGATCTCGAGGTCGTCGGGCCCGGTCCAGTCGGGATGGCGCGACGCCGAGCGCTGGTCGATGCCCTTGGGCAGCGTGCGCATCTCGGCGACGCGGTCGGAGATCTTCTGGCCAAGCAGCATGCCGCCGCCGCCGGGCTTGGCGCCCTGGCCGACGACCACTTCGATCGCATCGGCGCGGCGCAGGTCGCGCGGGTTCATGCCGTAGCGCGACGGGAGGTACTGATAGACGAGCTGCTTGGAATGGCCGCGCTCCTCCTCGGTCATGCCGCCGTCGCCGGTGGTGGTCGAGGTGCCGGACAGCGTCGCGCCGCGGCCGAGCGCTTCCTTGGCGGGGCCGGACAGCGACCCGAAACTCATGCCGGCGATGGTGATCGGGATCTTCAGCTCGATCGGCTTCTTGGCGTGGCGCGTGCCCAGCACCACACTGGTGTCGCAGCGCTCGCGATAGCCTTCCAGCGGATAGCGCGAGATCGAGGCGCCGAGGAACAAGAGATCGTCGAAATGCGGCAGCTTGCGCTTCGCGCCGGCGCCGCGGATGTCATAGATGCCGGTCGCTGCTGCGCGGCGGATCTCGGAAAGCGTGTAGTCGTCGAAGGTTGCGGATTTGCGCGGCGTCGTCGGCGGGTTGCGATAGGTCATCTTGCCTCAATACGCGTCGGCGTTGTCGATATTGAAATTGTAGAGCTTGCGCGCCGAGCCGTAGCGCTTGAACTCCGAAGCTTTGACGCCGGTCACGCCGGCGCGGTCGAGCAGGCCTTGCAGGAATTCCAGATGCTCGGGCCGCATCTCCTTGGCGATGCAGTCGGCGCCCAGGCTCTCGACCTTGCCGCGCACGAACAGCCGTGCCTCGTAGATGGAATCGCCCAGCGCATCGCCGGCATCGCCCAGCACCACGAGGTTGCCGGACTGCGCCATGAAGGCCGACATGTGGCCGATATTGCCGTGCACGACGATGTCGATGCCCTTCATCGAGATGCCGCAGCGCGACGACGCGTTGCCTTCGATGACCAGCAGGCCCCCGCGGCCGGTGGCGCCGGCATACTGGCTGGCGTCGCCTTTGATCACGATCGAGCCCGACATCATGTTCTCGCCGACGCCGGGGCCGGCCGAACCATGCACGGTGATGGCGCCGCCGGCATTCATGCCGCCGCAATAGTAGCCGACGCTGCCGCGCACATCGATGGCGACCGGCTGGTCGACGCCGACGGCGACCGAATGGCTGCCCTTGGGGTTGAGCACCTCCCAGGCCGTCTCGTTTGAGCCCGGTGTGAGCTGATGCAGCGCCTGGTTCAGCTCGCGCAGCGACAGTGCGGCAAGGTCGAACACCCTGGCGTGGCTCTGGTCGCGCTGAGCGGTGGATACGTTGGTTGCCGGCATGAACTCAATGCTCCCAGAAATAGACGGTTGCGGGCTCCGGTTCCCAGACCCTCGCATTGTCTATGCCGGGCAGTTTGGTGAGCGCGCGATATTCCGAACCGAAGGCGACATACTGGTCGGTCTCGGCCATGACGGCGGGCTTGCAGGCGATCGGGTCGCGCACCACGCCAAAGCCGTTCTTGGTGCCGACGACGAAGGTGAAGAAGCCGTCGAGGTCGGAGAGCGTGCCCTCCAGCGCCTCGCCGAGGTTCTTGCCATGCGCGATCTTGGAGGAGAGATAGGCGGCTGCCACCTCGGTGTCGTTTTCGGTCTCGAATATCATGCCCTCGCGGACCAGCTCGCGCCGCACATTGTTGTGGTTGGACAGCGAGCCATTGTGCACCAGGCATTGGTCTGCGCCGGTCGAGAAGGGGTGCGCGCCCATCGTGGTGACCGCCGATTCCGTCGCCATGCGGGTGTGGCCGATGCCATGCGTGCCGGTCATCGAGCGGACGTCGAAGCGCTCGACGACGGCTTCCGGCAGACCGACCTCCTTGTAGATCTCGACCGCTTCGCCGGCGCCCATGATGCTGATATCGGGCCGAAGCGATTGCAGTGCCTCACGCGCGGTGTCGACCTTGTCCAGAGCCGTCCTGATCACCGCATGCGTCGACTTGACCGCAACGCTCACCGGCGCGCCGATCGCCTTGGCGAGCTCAGCGTCGAGGCCGCGGAAGTCGTGTTCCGGCTTCGCCGATTGGATGGTGATCTTGGCCTCGTTGCCGGCCGGTGCGCCATAGATGGCGATGCCGGCACTGTCCGGACCCCGGTCGGTGAGGCAGATCAGCATCTCCGACAGCATCGCGCCGAGCTTGGGTTCCAGCGACTTGTCCTTGAGGAAAAGTCCGACGATTCCACACATGTCAGCCTCCCGGCGTTTGCAGCTAAAAAATGATGTACCCAATGAGTCCGCAAAATTCAATCGTATGAAAAAATTTTTCCTCTAGTTACGCATGCGGCTCTACGCCGCTGCCCGTGCCGCCATCGCTCCGGCTGCCCTTGTGAGCCCACTGCGCGTAGC